>JACMRI010000028.1 GCA_014376525.1 Bacteroidia bacterium
AAAATTATCGCACAAAAAATACACGCAATGCTTTATATCATCATTGGTAGTTACGTGTGTAATATCTACGTGCCAATATTCATTTACACGTGTGCTTACAATTATTGGTTTTTGTTGTGGTAGTCATTGTTAATTTTAGCTATTGGTTATTCGTGAGCTCGGCAAAAAAAAAAGCCTCGGTTATGCACTTTGCGAAACGTAGTACGTGCCATGCCAAACAGTTTACGATACTTGTACCAAGTATTAACCGTTGCGTGCAATAGGTTTTCGCGTTGATAGTGGTAAGCAATACTTGATAAAGGCCAGTGTGTATATTTAGGATTGGTTAAAGCATCTTTCATAAGTAGTGTTTCGGGCTTAGTAAGCTGCGTGCCATATTTGCGGGTGCATAGCTCAAAATACGAAGCCGAACATTTTACCTTTACATCCAACAACCAATTGTGGTAAGTGGTTTTGCTTATTCTAAAATAAGCAATAAGTTTATCTAAACCAACAGTAGGGCTGTGTAGTTGTATAAGGTTTATTATAGTTTCTCGGTGGGATTTTAATTGGTATAAGGGTAGTTTTATGGTGTCCAAAATAGTAGCCATGGTTACGTATATGTTTTCCATAGCTTTTAAAAATGGTTTAATATTCTTGTGTTTATTATAAAGTTTTAAATACCGTATTTCCTCATCAAACAACTTACATTGCTCACGACCTATGTATTTTTCAGGATCATAACCACGCCAAGTCGCTTTTGTAGAGTACGGAATATTGCTGGTAATTTCGGTAGACAACAAGTTTTCATTGTTGGTTATGTATAAGTAAATAATGCGGGTGTCGTATTTGTTACGTGTGCGAGTATTCATAAATATATAATTGTTAGCCTCGTCATTATTTAAATAAATAATACAATCAATAACACTTTGCATACATTATGTTTTTATTTTTGTGTAAATTTTTAAAACAAACAATAAATATGAAATTAGATATACTTGTATTTGCAGCACACCCCGACGATGCCGAATTATCATCGGGCGGAACTATTATAAAACACGTGCAAATGGGTTATAAAGTAGGCGTAGTAAACCTTACACGCGGTGAGTTGGGTACACGTGGCACACCCGAGTTACGTGATGAGGAAGCTGCAAAAGCTGCACATATAATGGGCTTGAGTACATTAGACAATTTAGAATTTAGAGACGGATATTTTGTAAACGACGAAGTACATCGTTTGCGCATAATTGAAAAACTACGCAATTACCAACCTAATATTGTGCTTTGCAATGCACTATATGACCGACACCCCGATCACGGACGTGGTAGTAACGTAGTAAGCGAAGCCTGTTATTACAGCGGATTACGCCAAATACAATCGTTTTATAATGGTAAGCCACAAACGGCATTTCGCCCGCAAGCGGTGTATCATTACATACAGTTTCATAGCCTTAAACCTGATTTTGTTGTTGATATAAGCGATGTAATAGACCAAAAAATGAAGGCAATAAAATGCTACAACTCGCAGTTTTTTGACCCTAATAGTAAAGAACCCGAAACCGTAATAGCTAGCAAAGAATACCTCAACGCTGTAAAAGCTCGAGATATGGATAATGGTAGATTAATAGGGAAATTATACGCCGAAGGGTACAACAAAGAGCGAGTGTTGGGTGTGAACGACATTATGCAACTTATTTAAAAAAATACATTTTACTTTTTTGCAAATGAATATTTATCTAAATCATTTAAAAAACTAATTTTGGCACGATAATTATTAACATTAAAATATAGATATAAATATCAATTTTCTAATTATAAAAAAACACTAACATTATGAAACGAATTTACTTAGCCGCATATTTACTTACAGCTACAGCACTTGTAAGCAATGCACAAGAAATGAAAACATTACCTCATGCAGCTGCAGCAGTTTCTACGCCACAATCTCAAGCTGAAATAGATTTTGAAAAAGATGTTCACGATTTTGGTACTATAGAGCAAGGGGCTAACGGAACATACGAATTTAAATTTAAAAACACAGGTAAGGAACCTTTAATTATTAGTAATGCACAAGGTTCATGTGGTTGCACCGTGCCTGTATGGCCTAAAGAGCCTGTAAAACCTTACGAAAGTTCGGTTATAAAAGTTACCTATGACACTAAACGTGTAGGTGCTTTTACTAAAACAGTTACTTTAACATCAAACGCAAAATCAACACCTAGCAAAATTATAACTATAAAAGGTGTGGTAAATGCTAAGCCGGTAGAAGAAACTATGCCTGTAAAAAAAGTAGAAGGACCTTTGGCAAAGTAATTGCTAAAGTGTAAAAGCTGATTAAAAATTAAAAAAAATTAATATTAAAATCAAAAAAATCATGAAAAAATTAGTAATGTCGTTAGGTTTATTGTGTTCAATAGCACTAACATTAAAAGCACAAGAAGCTAAGCCAGCCGCAGTAGTAGCCAACCCTAATGCTTCAGAATTTAAATTTGACCAAGAAGAATACGATTTTGGAAAAATTAAACAAGGCGAGAGTGTAACTTATGAATTTAAATTTAAAAATGTTGGTAAAGAGCCTTTAATAATCTCTGAGGCACATGGTTCATGTGGTTGTACGCAGCCAATTTTCCCTAAAGAACCAATAATGAAAGGTAAAGATGGGGTTATTAAAGTAACATTTAATTCGGCAGGTAAAATGGGCGTTCAAGATAAAACGGTAACTATTACCTCAAATTCTAAAACACCATCAAGAATTTTACATATTAAAGGTAACGTAGAAGCCCCTGCAGTAGCAGTTCCTGCTCCAGCACAAGGTATGTAATATTTAAACAAAATTTTTTAGTACTCCAAAAAAACCCACTATGTTTGTAGTGGGTTTTTTAATTATTTATATTTAACTATTTTACAAAAAAAACATGCCTTCAATATCGCTTAAGGGAGTTGCAATGCCAGCTTCGCCAATTAGAAAACTTGTTCCGTTTGCCGAAGCAGCAAAAAAACGTGGCATTAAAATTTATCATTTAAACATAGGGCAGCCCGATGTGGAAACGCCTCAAATAATGCTTGATGCCATAAAAAACTATGCGCCTAAAGTGGTAGAGTATTCGCATAGTGCGGGTAATGAAAGTTACCGCAGAAAATTGGTAGGCTACTATGCTGGCTACAATATTAACCTTACGCACGAAGATATGATTATTACTTGTGGAGGTTCAGAAGCAATTGAAATAGCACTAATGACTTGCCTTAACGAAGGTGACGAATTAATAATACCAGAGCCTTTTTATGCAAATTATAATGGTTTTAGTACACAAGCAGGCGTAAAAGTTGTGCCTGTAACTTCCAGTATTGACAATGGATTTGCACTGCCTGCTATTGCCGAATTTGAAAAGAAAATTACCGCGCGTACAAAAGCAATAATGATATGTAACCCTGGTAACCCAACTGGTTATTTATATAACAAAGAAGAATTGGAGCAATTGCGCGACTTAGTAGTAAAGCACGATTTGTATTTGTTGAGCGATGAAGTATATAGAGAATTTTGCTACGAAAAACCTTATTGCTCAGTAATGCAACTAAGCGGAGCCGATGATAATATGATATTAATTGATAGTGTAAGTAAACGTTATAGCGCATGTGGCGCACGTATTGGTGCTTTGATAACTAAAAACAAAGAAGTTATTGCTGCTGCTATGAAATTTGCACAAGCACGATTAAGCCCACCATCTTTTGGGCAAGTAGCTGCTGAAGCCGCAATAGATACTCCGCAATCGTACTTTGATAATGTAAAGGCAGAATATATAGCACGCCGCAATGTAGTAGTACAACGACTAAATGCTATGCCAGGCGTTAAATGTCCAAACCCTACAGGTGCGTTTTATTGTATTGCCGAATTGCCTATTACCGACTGCGACCATTTTTGCCAATGGTTGTTGGAATCATTTCAACACAATAACGAAACCTTAATGCTTGCTCCTGCAAGTGGTTTTTATAGCAACCCCGCTGTGGATGGTAAAAACCAAGTGCGTATAGCATACGTGCTTAATATCCCTGACCTTAACAAAGCTATGGATTGCTTAGAGGAGGCGTTAAAACAATATAAAAACTAAAACTTTACTTATACTATTAGCGAGCTGTTGTAATTTTTAATTAATAAACGCTATTGAAATTGGTTGTGAAAATTTACTAATTTAAGTAACAATAATGTTGTTCCTCAAAACTAGTTTGTGAAATTTTTTTTATCAAAATTATATACCCATCAATAGTGTTGATGGATATATAATTTTGATAATAATTGTATAAATTAATGAGCCAAATAATATTAGTTATAAATATTTAATGACTTTCTATTTTTTTATAAAACGCATCTTACTCTCAAGCAACTGTTATTTCGTTTAAAAAAAACTTACCATTTCGCTTACTAAACTTTTATTCCTCCTCTATGTAGTCTAAATCTTTGCCAAAAGTTTCGGGTAAATAAATAATAGCAATAAATGCGGATAGTAAGCAAATAAAGCCCACTAACATTGCAGCATGCATCATAGGTAATACGTTTTTTAAGTAAGCAAATGCTGCGCTAATAGGTAATAATGAACCTCTTACAAAATTGGGTACAGTGGTAGTAACTGTGGCACGTATGTTAGTGCCAAATTGTTCTGAACTTATTGTTACAAACAATGCCCAATAGCCTGTACCAAAGCCCAACAAAAAGCATAAACCCAAAAAGTTGGTTAAACTTATTCCGCTTGCAATCATAAACAAAATGTACCCTACCAAAGTAAATATTAAAAATAAAATAACTGCTTGCTTTCTCGATTTTAGTTTTTGGCTTAAATACCCACTTAACAAATCGCCAATGCTTAATCCTAAATAGCACCACATTATAGCCTTACCAGCACTTACAGTGCCTTGCACTTGCATTTCTTTGCCAAATTCGGGTGAGAGTATAATTAGTATTCCTACGGTAAACCATACAGGCAAACCTACCGCTATGCAGGCTATATATTTTTTAAATTTAATAGTGTTGGTAAACAAGGTTTGAAAAGCTCCTCTACGTATAACCGATTGTTTTACTTGTTCAAACATACCCGACTCATAAGTAGCAAAGCGCAATAACAATAGTAATAAGCCTAAACCTCCACCTACAAAATAAGCTATTCGCCACGTAAACATATCTCCCACTACAGATGCTAATACTGCGCCTAATGCCCCAAAAGTAGCTATTATCATAGTGCCCCAGCCACGACTTTCTTTGCTCATAGTTTCGCTTACTAATGTAATACCTGCGCCTAACTCTCCCGCCAAACCAACTCCTGCTATAAAACGTAGGAATGCGTAAGTATCAAAATCAGTTACAAAACCATTGGCAATATTAGCCGCCGAATACATAATTATTGAGCCAAACAAAACGGAAACTCTACCTTTAATATCTCCTAACACGCCCCACAATACACCACCTATAAGCATTCCAAACATTTGGCAGTTGAGTAGGAATAAACCTTTGTTAGTTATTTCAGTACCTACAAAATTTAGGTCTTGCAAACTAGGGTTACGCACTATGCCAAATAAGATAAGATCATATATATCAACAAAATAGCCTAATGCAGCCACTACTACTATGGCGTTAAACGGGTTATTGTTGTTGCTGATAGATAGTTTATTTGTCATTTTAAATACAATTAATACGGTGTTAAATTTATCCCTCCGAACTATCGTTAATTATTCCATCGTCATCATCGTCATTCTTTTTCTCTTCAGGTTTAGGCTTTGGTTTAATTTTTTCTTTGGTCTTATCTTTTGTTTTAGGTTTCGTTTTTAACTCGTCTTTTATTTTAGTTTTTTTATCAGTATCTTTATTGGAGTCTTTAGTTTTAGTTTTATCTCTTTTATTTGTTTTTTCTTTGCTAATGTCTTTCTCTTTGTTTTTTTCTTTTTCGGTTTTGTCTGTTGTTTTTTTCTTCTGTGTAGTATTTGTTTTTTGTTTTTTAGATTCCTCTTTTTTGTCTTCTATTTTCTTTTTCACTACAGGTTCATTTATTTCATACAGTGTTGTAGATTTTGTTTTTACGTCTTTGGGCTTGTATAGTTTGCCTGCCTCCGTTAGGGAGTAGGCAATTACATAGTTGGGAGATGTGCCTACTATTATATCGTTTATTTCGTCTTTATTGGCATCAACCATAGTAAAATTAGTAGTTCCATTTTTAGGAAAACCTTCGGCAATACTTCCATCATTATTTATCAAAAATATTTCTGATGATTGTGCTGTAACAATACCCACTTTGTAATGGTTAGCATTGGTTTTATGTATTGAAGGTTGTTGCGTTATTGCACTTTTAAATTTATGATTAAACAACATTTTTTTAGTGTTATCAAATGCGGCGACATAATTCATTTCGGTTATTAAATAATCGTCTTCGCCATCTTCGTTAAAATCTATTACATCAATGTAATGTTCAGGGCTTAATTTGTTTATTGAAACCGTTTCTTTGTGTCCATCAACAAATAGTTTTTGAACCGTACCTTCGTTATCAGTAGTAATAACGCAAGAATTTTCTTTTTTATCTTTAATAGAATAGCACAATTGATGCTTATTGCCAACAGTAAATATTCTGTCGTAGGTCTCAATAGTTGCACCTTTTCTATCTACAAATGTAGCTGTACCATTATCTTGCACTATGGTTATGTAATCTTTTCCTTTGACAGCAAACCAACCTATATTACTGTGTATTGGGCTATTCCAAGCTGTATTGTTCCAGCCAGCAATAGCACCGCCATCGGTATCGTAGTTATATATTCGATTATTGCTACAAGCTATTATTAAGCGGTAGTCTCTTTGTTTGTCATAGTCAAACACACTTACTGCATTAGTGGCTTTGGTGGTAAGTTGTACAGGGAAATTTTCTATGTCTTTACCGTTTCTATCCAACATATATAAATAGTTTGAGGTACTAAAAACGTATTGCAGTTTTTTATTTTTAAATTTATCTATTTGCGTTATTTTACCTTGTATTGCACCTTTTATTTTGTGTTTCCACAATACTTCGCCTGTACAGCTTATTAAATATAGGTTGTAGGCAGCATCTTGTACTATAACCTCGTGTGTATTGTTGGTATGGTTAGTTACAATAAATGGTTGCGATAGTATGGCAGAATCTAACTTTACTTTCCACAATGTATTGTCGGGTGTTTTGCTCAGTGCATTGTAACGTGCGTATATGTTGGTGAGTAGCATTTCGCTACCTGTGCTAGTAAGTTGCATTATAAAACCTTCGGTTTTATCTAATACTTCAGTATATCTATTAAGCTCTAAGGCTGCGTTTAAGTTTATTTTTTGTGCTATAAAATTAGTAGCCTTACTACCGTTCATATACCAATTTATGTTGGCTTTAGCTGCAGTAGATTGCGCAAACTTTAAATAACCTTCGTTTTGTGCCAAAGTAGCATTTTCTGCAATGGCTTGGTATACTTGCTCTAGCGCGCTTTTGCTTTTGGCAAAAATAAAATCATTTTTGTAATACAATACATAATTACTACTAGTGTTTGAGTAAAAACTTCCTAATAAAGTATTAAATAAATTACTCGTTTTTACTTTGTAAATACCTGCTTTAGGTTTTAAACGTTGTGTAGAATCTTGTATGTGTTGTAAACTATCGTTTTCAGCTTCAACCTCCAATTCATCATCGTTTAACTTGGTAACGTTAGAACTAAACAAGCCCTTAAACTGAGTGTAAGCGATAGCTCCATCGGTACAATGTATATTTATCAATTCGCTATTTGAACTGTCTGTATCATCATCTAACTTGAACAAATCTATCTCTTGTATAAACGCATTATTCATTATTTTTTCTACATCAACAGCATGTTTATTATTAAGTTCATCTATGCTTTCCGTATAGTGTTTTAATGTGCCGTTGCGTTGTAAATATTTTTTGTAATTGGTATTAAACGAACTGTAGTTGTCAAACGTTATGCTTAAGTAAGAGCTTACGTTTGCAGGCATTATTGACGCACCTTGTAGTGGTTGTGGTTTTAAATTTTTGAATACACATAAATAATTATTTAACGAATCTTTGGCATACGTAAAACCATTAAACTGTACGCTATTACCAGTAAACTTAGCGTCTAATACAGTCCAACAGGCTAGTGTACTCATTTGTGCCATATTCTGTAATGCCTTAACATTAAACAGCATTGGCATAAATACATTGATGTTACCAAAATTGATAAACACAGAAGCATCAACACCATTACCTACCGAGTTATATACCTTATTAAATGAAGCATCTTGAGCTAATGATTTATTAGTGTTGATGTGTGTAATAGAACGCTTAATTAATTCAGGCGAATAACTTACAATGAATGTACCCTTTAGTTTGGCGTAGCATAGGGTTTTGGCATTTGTGCCACGATATTTTATTTCGTGTACTATGGCATTTTGATATAAATATTCGGAGAATACAGTGGATTTATCTACCGTATTTTCTATCAATTCTTTTATTTCATTTTCTTCAATAGTGTTAGGTACATTACATGAAATAAGGGCTTCTATATTATTGCTGTCTACCTTGTGGTACGACACAAATAGCGGGCTTGATTGTAACAAATTACTTATTCTATTATCTGCATTGGCTATAGAATCTAGCTTAACTAAGTTGCTGTTAAGCGTTGCACACACACCTATTTTTTTAAGATCAGTCCATAGTGCGTTACTTTGGTTGAGCGTTTGCCAAACGGCTTGTGCATTTATAGATTGTATAATTATAAAAGCATCGGTAGGTATTGCATCAATAGCTGGACTTATGGGTTTTTTTATTTTCATATATTGCAAATAACCCATCACTCCGCCTAAGAATAATATAAGTACAAAAAAAGTTATAGATAATTTACGTAGCATAGTTTGCGAATTTATTAGTATTATCATCATATTCACACTTGACGGTTAAGTAATTATTAACATACAATTGTGAAATACGAATAATAATATTTATAGCATCAATTGTTTGTTATAAAGTGATATCATCAACCATTTTTATCTACTTCAAATGAGTGTTACCTAATAGTTTTAACTATTTTTGAAAAAAATTAAATTGTACTTTATTTTAAAAAGTTCCTGAAAATGAAAAAAATTTTAATAGCCAATCGTGGCGAAATAGCCCTAAGAGTAATGCGTACCTGCAAAGAAATGGGTATAGCTACAGTAGCCGTATATAGCGAGGCCGACCGCAACGCACTGCACGTGCGCTATGCCGATGAGGCAGTATGTATTGGTCCTGCGGCATCAGCACAATCATACTTACAACAACAAAAAATAATAGATGTGTGTAAGCAACTTAGTGTTGATGGCATACACCCTGGTTATGGTTTCTTGAGCGAAAATAGTGACTTTGCGCAATTAGTAACTGATAACGGCATTACGTTTATAGGGCCTACTCCCCATGCTATGGACGTAATGGGTAATAAACTAAGTGCCAAGGAAGCGGTGCGTAAATTTAATGTGCCTATGGTACCAGGTAGCGATGGTGCTATAACCAATTATACCGAAGGGCGAGCTATAGCTACTGCTGCTGGCTATCCTGTGCTTATAAAAGCATCGGCTGGTGGTGGTGGTAAAGGTATGCGTATTGTAGAAAATGAATTTGAATTTGAAGAACAAATGAAACTTGCTGTAAGTGAGGCTAAATCAGCCTTTGGCGATGGTAGTGTGTTTATAGAAAAATATGTAGCAGGCCCTCGCCATATAGAAATACAAGTACTTGGCGATACGCATGGCAATATTTTATATTTGTTTGAGCGCGAATGTTCTATACAACGTCGCCACCAAAAAGTAATAGAAGAAGCTCCATCGTGCGTTCTTACGCCAGATTTGCGCAAGCAAATGGGCGAATGTGCTGTAAACGCTGCACGTGCCGTAAACTATACTGGTGCAGGTACTGTGGAGTTTTTGTTGGACGAAAATAATAATTTTTATTTCCTTGAAATGAATACTCGTTTACAAGTAGAACACCCCGTAACAGAAATGATTACTGGACTTGACTTAGTGAAAGAGCAAATAAACGTAGCGCGTGGCTTGGCATTAACTATTACGCAAGACGACCTAAAAATAATTGGTCATGCTGTAGAGGTACGTGTGTATGCCGAAGACCCTTGTAATAATTTCTTGCCCGATATAGGTACGCTTACCACATATGTGCGCCCCCAAGGTTACGGTGTACGTGTTGATGATGGCTTTGAACAGGGTATGGATATTCCTATATATTACGACCCTATGATAGCCAAACTAATAACATACGGTAAAGATAGACAAGAGGCAATAAGCCGAATGGTACGTGCTATTGACGAATATACAATAACAGGTATTGAAACTACATTGCCATTTTGTAAATACGTAATGCAACACGAAGCTTTTACATCGGGCAAGTTTGATACTCACTTTATAAAGAATTATTTTAAACCCGAAGTATTACAACAACACAACACAAAAGAGTCCGAAATAGCTGCTATTGTTGCTGTACAGCATTTTATTAATAACAAGAAAAAAAACACTATAGCTACACCACAAACTACTAACGTGGCCAAAAGCAAATGGCAAATGCGAGCTAATTAAAAAAGAAATATAGCAAAATTATGTAGTTTTTTTGCCAGTTTTTATTCACGCCTCGGTGGCTGAGCGGAGTCGAAGCCCTAGTCTTATATGTGCTTCGACTCCGCTCAGCCACCCAGTTGAGGATGTATTTAAGTAAATAAATTTGGACTAAATTATAATTGATGTAAATAAATAACACAACCCACCATGAACCCCGAAGTTGATATTATCCTAAGTAAAAGCAAAAAATGGCACGAAGAGTTAGCGGTGCTAAGGTCTATTGTGCTAGATTGTGGGCTAAGCGAAGAGGTAAAATGGAAACAACCTTGTTACACATTTAACAAACGTAACATAATTATAATACATGGTTTTAAAGAGTACTGTGCGCTATTGTTTTTTAATGGAGCATTGTTAAATGATGCCAATGGTATTTTAATACAACAAACGAAAAATGTACAAGTAGGACGTCAAATTAGGTTTACCAATCTTGCGCAAATAGTGGAACTTAAAGCTGTACTAAAAGCCTATATTTTTGAAGCTATTGAAGTTGAAAAATCAGAGCTAAAAGTAGCACTTAAACCACATGCTGAATATACCATACCTGAAGAATTGAAAATTGCATTAGCCAAAAACACACCACTTAAAACAGCTTTTGAAGCACTTACACCAGGCCGCCAAAGAGGGTATATACTGCATTTTACCGCACCTGTACAATCCAAAACTCGTGAGAGTAGAATTGAAAATTGCACACCAAAAATAATTAGTGGCAAAGGCCTTACGGATTGTACGTGTGGCTTGTCTAAACGAATGCCCAACTGCGATGGCTCGCATAAACAACTACGTTAAACGAATTAAATTATACCACTTACTTAGTACTGCTCTACCCTTTTGCATAGGCTGTTTTTAATTGTACTAAATACGCACAATTCCATAAAATAAAGCCTATCATTGCACTAAAACATATCGCTAAACAATGAATTTATTATCAGTAGAAAATTTAAGCAAATCGTACGGATTAAAAGTACTTTTTAACAATATATCATTTGGTGTTGCCACCAACGAAAAAGTGGCTTTGGTGGCTGCAAATGGTTCGGGCAAAACATCGTTGCTCAATATTATAACTGGAAGCGATGTAGGCTCTACAGGGCGAGTAACATTTAATAATAACAGCACAGTGGCTTATGTGTCTCAACAGCCCGATTACACAGCCTTTGAAACTATAAAAGATGTAGTGTATAATCCAGTTACGCCTATTGTAAAAGCTATAAAAGAATATGAGGTTGCACTAGAATTGTACAGCACCGTAGGCGACGAGGCCAGCGAAAAAAGGTACGAAAACGCACAAGCTATGATGGATACACTTGATGCGTGGACCTATGAAGAGCAAGTACAAATGACGCTTAATAAACTTAATTTACTAAACATTGATATGCCCATTAAAACCCTATCGGGTGGGCAGGTAAAGCGTTTGGCGTTAGCATTGGCATTGGCACAAAAACCTAATTTACTAATACTTGATGAGCCTACCAACCACTTGGATATAGAAATGATAGAGTGGCTCGAAAATTATTTAATGACCCTAAACTGTGCATTATTAATAGTAACACACGATCGTTATTTTCTTGACCGTGTATGCAACGTTATAATAGAATTGGCAGACAACAAACTGTATTCATATAAAGGAAATTATAGCTATTTTGTAGAAAAAAAAGCCGAGCGCGAAGCTATGCAGAGTGCCGAAATAGATAAAGCTCGCAATACTTATTTTAGAGAATTGGAATGGGTGCGTCGTATGCCCAAAGCTCGTACTACTAAGAGTAAAAGCCGTTTAGATGCCTTTGATGATATTAAAGCAGTAGCACTAAGCCGTAAAAAAGAACAAGAACTGACCATACTATCGCACATGAGCCGAATGGGTAGTAAGATTATGGAAATTACCGATTTGCAAAAAGCATTTGGAGTTAAAAAAATAATCAACAATTTTACACATACATTTACTCGTGGCGAAAAACTGGGGATTATTGGAGCCAATGGTACTGGTAAATCTACGTTTTTGAATATGATAATGGACATGGAAAAACAAGATGCGGGTACAATTGTACACGGAGAAACCATAGTGTATGGCTATTACGAACAAAAAGGATTACAACTTAAAGAAGATAAACGTGCCATAGAGGTAGTAAAAGATGTAGCCGAATACATTACACAGCCCGATGGTAGCACACTTACGGCAGCATCGTTAATGAATAAATTTTTGTTTCCGCCCGATTTGCAACACAACTTTGTAAGCAAACTAAGTGGTGGAGAGCAACGCCGCTTGTATATGCTTTCGGTATTGATGAAAAACCCTAACTTTCTAATACTAGATGAGCCTACCAACGATTTGGATATACAAACACTATCTACCCTAGAAAATTTTTTGGTGGACTATAGCGGTTGCTGTATAGTAGTTACTCACGACCGTTATTTCATGGATAGATTGGTAGATCAATTATTGGTATTTAAAGGCAATGGCGAAGTAGAACTGTTCCCTGGTAACTATACGCAATACCGCGAATACTTAGAGATACAAGAAGAAATAGAAAAATACGAAACCAACAAAAACAAAAAAGAGGGTAACCTACAAACTACTACCGCAGGAGCGAAAAGCAAAATTTCATTTAAAGAAAAACAAGAGCTTGACCAGTTAGAGTTAGACTTGGAAGCCCTTGAATTACACAAAAAACAATTAGAACACGAAATAGCACAAGGCGATTTATCTGCCGAATTACTTACCAAAAAAAGCAAAGAGTTTCAAACCACCACCTACAGTTTGGAAACTAAAACTGTGAGATGGTTGGAGTTGAGTGAGCTGTTGTAATATTTAAAAATAATACACATCAAACTTACTACCAGATACATTATACAATGGTTTGCAAAACGCTCCATTAGCACTACACAACCTATTATAGTTGGCGTAAGTGGGGGAGTAGACAGTATGGTGCTACTACACTTATTAACGCAAAACAAACTAAACATAGTGGTAGCACATTGTAATTTTGGTTTACGTGGTGAAGAATCTAATGGAGATGAACAATTGGTAAAAGAATATTGCGCAACTCATGCAATTCCTTATGTAGTTAATCAATTTGATGTAAAAAAATACATTATTACACACAAAGTAGGTGTGCAAGAAGCCGCACGTAACTTACGCTACCATTGGTTTACAAGTCTTTGTATACAGTATAAGGCATCTTACATTGCTGTAGCGCACAATGCTAACGACCAAGCTGAAACTATTGTGTATAAATTAGCACGAGGAGCTGGAATGCAGGGTTTACAAGGTATGGCAGACATTAACACTGATATTATTCGCCCGCTATTAAACATAAATAGAATAGAAATAGAAGTATACGCTATAGCCAATGCTATACCGTACAGAACAGATAGCAGTAATAATAGTGATAAATATATGCGCAATTACATTAGGCATAATGTTTTACCATCTTTACAAAACGTGAATAAGCAGGCAATACAGCATATTAACGAAGCTGCACACTATGTACAACAAGCTAATGCTATACTCACAGAAAGTGTAGCACGTATAGCACCCTTAGTGGTAATAGAATTGCCTAACTACGTGGTAAGCATTAATATTGCTGCATTGCAAAGCCACACACAACATTACCAAGCATACATGTATTACTTATTACAACCCTATCATCTTACTACTACACAACACAACAACTTGTTGCACGCCGTTAATAGTAAGCTAAGTGGAGCATTGTTTAAAACTGAAACACATTTGTTGTGCGTATATAACACCTGTGTTCACGCTCTGGCATTAAACAAATTATATGTAGTTGATGAATTAATCTACGAAAATTCAACCTATACCATTACTAACCAAAGTGCCCAAACCTTAGCTATTGTTAGCACAAACAATATTACCACAGCTAATTATTGCGATGAAAATAGTTTGACTTTCCCATTGCAATTACGTAACTGGCAAGTAGGCGACACAGTACAGCCATTAGGTATGAATGGTAAAACCAAGTTAGTATCAGATTTACTTACTAATAAAAAACTATCTATTTTGCAAAAAAAACAAGTGCTTGTAGTACTATCTGTTAACCAAATAATGTGTGTAATAGATAGCTCTATAGCGCATTGGGCAAGGGTTGTACCCAACACCAAAAAAATATTTTCAATAAATGTAAAATTGTGTTAAAAAAATAAGTAATTTCAAATTTCAAATTTAAAAATATACCCCAACATTTTACTAAAAATACAGCGTTATGGAAACTACAAGAAAAGTTATTATTGTGGATAAAGAAACTATTGCAGAATTATCATTTCCAGCAATAGAAGTATTAATTACTATTGAAGAAATTACACAACGCAAATTGGATGCAGAACGTGCTACATTGTTAGGAAACAACGAGCACTCAAAGGTTAAAATAACTTTTGAAGATAGTATGAACGTAAAACAAACAGAAACAACTATTTGGGGTACAACCGACAAAAGAATAATTTTAAAAGGTGGTATGGTTATTCCATTACATAGAATACACGAAATAAAATATTTATAACATTTATATTAAAAAAAAACAATGAACAAACTAAAAACTATTGCATTAGCATTAACAACCGCATCATTATTAAGTAGCTGTGGTTACAACAGTATTATAGAAAAAGATGAACGTGCCAAAGGTGCATGGGCGCAAGTAGAAAACGCATACCAACGCCGTTCCGACTTAATTCCTAACTTGGTAAATACTGTAAAAGGTGCTGCTGATTTTGAAAAAACTACCCTGCAATCCGTAGTTGAAGCACGAGCAAAAGCAACTAGTATTACGATAGACCCAAGCAAAGCTACAGAAGAAGATTACAAACGTTTTGAAGAGGCACAAGATGGTATTAAGGGTGCTTTATCAAAATTAATGATGGTAACAGAAAATTACCCTGATTTAAAAGCTAACGAAAATTTTAAAGAATTGCAAGCACAGCTAGAGGGCACAGAAAATCGCATAGCAGTAGAGCGCAACAACTTTAATACCGCCACCGAAGAGTATAATGCTTATTTACGTAAATTCCCCTATAATATTACGGCAAGCATGTTTAGTTTTAATACCAAAGCCTATTTTAAAGGTACTGCAGGTAGTGATAAAGCGCCAGAAGTAAAATTTTAACTACTATTTTTTAATTGAATATCACAATAATAAAAAGGCTTAATACAATTTTGTATTAAGCCTTTTTTGGTTTTACTAATTCAGGCACATTAATTTTTTTTTAAATATCTGAAGGTTGCATTTATAAAATTATTGAGCAATTATAAATTATAACTTTTTGTTTAAGAACATTATAAGTACATTCTTTTAAAACGTTTAAAAAAAAACATGGGGAAATTTGGAATTTAGTATTAATTGAATTCAAAATTAAAACTGTTTAAAATTAGCTAAAAAATTAACCCTTGTTACTATTATAAAATTTTAGTTTTGTGTATTCATAAAATAAATATTTACATACATAATATAATTACTCAATGAGCAAAATACTTAACAGCGAAGCACTTATTTATCACTCCGAAGGTCGTCCTGGAAAAATAGAAGTTATACCTACCAAACCTACTAGTTCGCAACGCGACTTATCATTGGCCTATTCGCCAGGAGTTGCCGAGCCTTGTTTAGAAATAGAAAAAGACCCGACTACTGCTTATAAATATACAGCTAAAGGAAACCTTGTTGCCGTAATAAGCAATGGTACAGCTGTATTGGGCTTAGGTAACTTAGGCGCACTAGCAAGTAAACCAGTAATGGAGGGCAAGGGTGTATTGTTTAAAATATTTGCCGATATTGATGTATTTGATATTGAAGTTGATGTAACTGATGTAGATAAATTTGTAGAAACCGTAAAGGCAATAGCACCTACGTTTGGCGGTATTAACTTAGAAGATATAAAAGCACCAGAGTGTTTTGAAATAGAACGTAGATTAAAAGCAGAGTTGAACATTCCGCTAATGCACGACGACCAACATGGTACAGCCATAATCACATCAGCTGGATTGCTTAATGCCTTAGAACTAGCAGGAAAAAAAATACAAGATGTAAAAATAGTAGTAAACGGAGCAGGCGCGTCTGCTAACAGTTGTACCAAGCTATACATAGCATTGGGCGCACGCCGTGAAAATATTTTAATGCTAGATAGTAAAGGCGTTATAACAACCCACCGTACAGATATAGATGATGAAAAACGTACATTTGCACGAGATGTAAGCATAACAACACTTACCGAAGCTATTGAGGGAGCTGATATGTTTTTGGGCTTAAGCAAAGCTAACGTGCTAAGTACAGCAATGGTGCAAAGTATGGCGGCTAACCCTATTGTGTTTGCTTTGGCTAATCCTAACCCCGAAATACCTTACGACGAAGCCATGGCTGCTCGCCCCGATATTATAATGGCTACAGGAAGAAGCGACCACCCCAACCAAGTAAACAATGTATTAGGCTTCCCATACATATTTAGAGGTGCCTTAGATGTACGTGCAACAGGCATCAATGAAGAAATGAAATTGGCCGCCGTACGTGCCATTGCACAGTTAGCCAAAGAACCAGTACCAGATGATGTAAATATGGCCTATGGCGAGCGTAACCTATCGTTTAGCCGTATGTACATCATCCCTAAACCCTTAGATAAACGACTTATATATACAATTGCGCCAGCAGTAGCCAAAGCGGCCATGGATAGCGGAATAGCACAAGCACCAATAACAGATTTTGAGGCCTACAAAACCGAATTAATAAACCGTTTAGGTTTGGGTAATAGTTTGATGCGTACCGCTACAACCCTTGCCAAACAAGCGCCTAAGCGTGTAGTGTTTGCCGAGGCCGACCATTACAAAATACTTAAAGCAGCACAAGTAGTAAAAGACGAAGGCATAGCAATACCTGTATTATTGGGAGATAAAGCCAAGATACTAGCAGCTATTAGAGAGTACCATATTGAACTTAAAGACGTTGAGATAATTGACCCACGTAGCGATGAAGAAACAGAACGCTTAGAGAAATTTGGCGACTTGTTTTTTGAAAAACGTAAACGACGCGGTTACACATTGTTTGAAGCACGTAAACAAATGCGAGAACGTAATTACTTTGGCGCAATGCTGGTAGAAACAGGCTTTGTAGACGCTATGATAAGCGGTATTACACGCAAATACCCCGATACTATAAAACCAGCGCTACAAGTAATAGGGGTTGATGATGGACAAAAAACCATAGCTGGTATGTACATAATGATGACCAAAAAAGGACCATTCTTTTTTGCTGATACCACTATTAACAAAAATCCTACACCACAAGAATTAGTAGAAATAACAGAGTTGGTTGATAGAATATTGCGCCGCTTTAATATAGAACCACGCATTGCTTTACTATCGTATGCTAACTTTGGTAGTGCCGATGGCGAAGACTCAGTAAAAATGCGCACCGCAGTTCAACTCTTGCACGAAAAACACCCGCACATAATAGTAGATGGCGAAATGCAAGCCAACTTTGCACTTAACAAAGATTTGTTAAAAGAACAGTTTCCGTTTTCTCCATTAAGTGAAAAAAGTGCAAACGTGCTAATATTTCCTAACCTCGCCGCAGGTAATATTGCCTACAAATTAATGCAAGAAATAGGAAATGCCGAAGCAATAGGTCCAGTGTTATTAGGTATGCGCAAGCCTGTACACATATTACAACTTGGCAGTAGCGTACGCGAAATTGTAAACATGGTAACCATTGCAGTTATTGATGCACAATTAAGAAAGTAGGAGGAAGGTCCTATTTAAAACATTTATAAAAAACATATTTACACATTGTGGGCTGATAAAAGTCAATTAAGCGAAAAAAATGAAAACTTCGCCTTTGGGCAGCCAACAAGGTGTAAATAACTAACGTAATAGGTATAATTATTAAAAACAAAACATTTACAGAAAACAATTATTTAATTGCTATCATACTTAATTATTAGCTGAATATTAAATAACTACGCGTAACAATGTTAAAAATAAAATGTTTTATAGCTTTACTACCATACTTAATTTTACTCCAAACGGTTTAGCATCGGGGTGAGATAAGTAACTAAGGCGATGTATAAAATCAATAGACAAGAATTTAAAAATATTGTCCACACCATAGCTGCACTCGGCATAGGGTATAGCGTTGTTAAAATCAGCAATGGGTGCTACGGCATTATTACTTTGATCGTAAGGGGATATTATGTTTTTGTTAGATTGGCTTATTCCACCATACAACATTCGCCCACCTGCGTGTGTGCGCCACGCTAGTTTTTTAAGCAAAGGTACTCTATTAAAAAACAAACCCTGAAAATCGTGGTAATAACGTACTGCCACATACTTATCGCTAATAAATTCAAAGTACCCCATTAAATTATAGGCTGCATCTATCATAAACGGTGATTTGTTACCTTGGTGTACAAATAAAATAGGGTAGGGGACAGTATTGGGTACAATGCCACCCAATAGCTCTATGTTGCTACGACCCAACAATCCCATGCGTATAGATTTGCTTATACTGCCCAATACTTTATGATATTCAAAGTCGGCACCAAATGCTTTGCTTGCATAAGTATAGCGCAATGTAAATATTGGGTAGTTATTGTTAAATGTTAAACGTACCGCATTGTTGTGGCTTGTACGACTAGTGTATTCGCCGCGTGCATAGCGTACAAGTAATGTAACCTCGTGTGTAGTTATATTTTTTTGTAAATTATTATCGGCATTATAATAAGCAAACGAAAATTCGGGAGTTATTTTTTTTACTCTAACATCAGTACGTATGCTAAGTCCGTTAAGGGGTTCGTAGTTGCTGTATATGTTTACATCGCCTATGTAATATGGGCGTTTAAATTGCCCAAAACGAGAAAATGCACCAAACAAAGCATACGAAAAATCGCTATTAAAATTAAGTACATCGTCGGGGCTTAATCCTATTTGTTCCACTTCTTGGGTAACACGCAAGCCAATATCAGCATATTTTTTTTTGGCTAAAATGCGTACTAAGTCTACGTTAAATTTAAACGGCGAAGGGTCGTTAGTGCTCATAGCCAAGTGGCTACGAAGTGTCCACCATTTGCTAAACTTTTCGTTGCTTCTAAATCCTATTCTAAAACGATGCCCTTCAAACTGATTATTGGCATATACATAAGGCCACGGGCCTAATTCTATTTTCCCTACTGGTACATATGTGTTTACAATTAAGTCCATAGTATTTATCCATTTTTTTAGCGCAGGAATATTTTTAATAGAGTCTATAGTAGCAATAACGGCAAGCTCTTCGGCCGTTTGTTGGTAAGGGCGTGAGTTTCTCCAGTATGCGGTATCGGCCTCTTGGTCCTCCATTTGTTGGAAAGGCACATCAAAAAAATCTTTACCCAATTCTTTGTTTAACTCAATAAAACGATTACTAGTATAACTTTTTATAAGCACACCCGAGGCATAGTCTTTAAGCTGTCCTACATCTATCAACAATTTTCCATTGGTTTGCATCCACGCAGTATTATTAATGAAATTGAACTCTTGTTGTACTTTTATTTTATCAATAAAATTAATATTGGCATCTTTGGTTATAGTAGCATCTATTTGAGCAAGTGCAAAAGTTTGCTTATCTATCCACATTTTTCCAGTAAATGCCAAGTCCATTTTATTACGAGGCTTAAACTCTATTAAGTATGTTTCTCGGTTGTTGAGTTGTATGCTGTCAATGAGATAATAGCGGTATGCAACTTTCCAACTTTCCGCTAGGGGCGATGTAAAATCTTTGCTTAGTAAAGATATGTAATTATTATAAAAGTTAAAACCTTGTATGCCTTGCCCCAAAAACTGATTGATTATGCTGTTACCCTCAAAACCTACACCTTGCACTTTACTTTTTTTAATAACTTCTTTAAACTTTACAGGCTGCGAGTTATAAAAATAATCGCTTACTGCTTCGCTTACAAACAGTGGTAGCACCATTCGTCCGCTATCGCCACTATTTACTTTGGTAACATTATCCACTGCACGTGCTACTTTACCAGTAATTTTATTTTTTTTAATAGCAGGCGATAGGTTATCTATATCCATTTCGCTACGTGTGTATGCTTGGTATTGGTAGGCTTTTAATTTCTTGGGGTCGTTATCGCCTTTATTTTTTATAACAGCACGCATAATAATCCACGATGGGTTTTCGCCAGGTTTTATAACTACTTCGGTAAGTTGTACGTTGCTTTGGTTTAACTTTACATCAATAATTTGTGAGATTAAAGTTTTGTTTAATTTTATTTTTTGAGTTTCGTAACCAATGCACGTTATTATTAAGCTATCAGTAATTGTGGTGCTGCTAATGGAGTATGTTCCTTCAAACGAGGTAACACCACCAGTAGTTGTGCCTTTGATTAATAGACTTGCAAACGGAACCGATTCGTTGGTTTGTGCATCGATAACTTTGCCTGTAATAGTTTTGTTTTGCCCATAACTTATGCTTAAGCAAAATAATAATGAGGTAATGAATAATATAAATGTAAAGCGCATATAGTTGGGTAAATAGTTATTGTATAATTATTCGCAAAATAGTAAATAAGTGGAGTTGTTTATTTATTTTTTACAAACAATTTTTTAAAAAAGTTAACATAACTATCTGCATTAAACAAAGCCGAGTCTGTAGTGGCTTTATAAGTTAGGAATATACCTATAGGTAATAATATACCTGTAGCCAGCCACATGCCCCCAAATACAGTTAGTGTAGCCTCTTTGGCCATTTTTTCGCCAGCTACTCCCAATACGTGAAACACCACAAAAAACAATACTGATACTACCATGGGCATACCCAAACCGCCTTTTTTAATAATACTACCCAAAGGCGCACCAATAAAAAAAAGTATAAGGCAAGCTACAGCCAATGTTATTTTTTTGTGCCACTCTATTTTATAACGTATTATTTGCTCGTACTCGCTTTCGTCGCTTTGTTTTAAAAAATCTATCGCCGATTTATTATTGCGAGCTAAGTTTAATGCGCCGTCTATTATGCGTAGTTTTTCATCTTTAGAACGGCGTTCTAACCAAGCAGTGGGGTTTATATCTTTTATTACTGCTTTAGAAAAAGCGCTATCAGGAAAATAAGCAATAGAGTTATTTATTTGTGTAAGTATAGTGGCGTGGTTTTTTTTTGCAGTTAATTTTATTGTATCCAATTGCTCGTCTAGCTGGCGCAAATTGAGCATGGAGGCATTATCTTTATAATCGTTTTCGTTAACGCGTTTTAATTTGAATGCCGATAAATCCATTTTAAGTTCTTGCAACTTAAACTTATTACGAATAAATGGCATATTCAAATTAGACTTTCCCTCTTGATGCACTTCTTCGTAGCTATAGCCATTGTGTAGGGTTAAGCGCATATAATGGCCACTATCAGTTACGGTCATCATTCCTTTTTGGGCATAAATAACCTTATCAGTTCCACGGTGCTCAAGGTGGTTGTATATCATAAGGTCGTATAAATCTATTCCATTTTTATCTCGCTTACCTACACGTATACTAAAGTTTTCGATACCGTTAAAAAATATTCCTTCTTTTAAATTTACAGCTGGCTTTTGTTCAGTTATGCTGTACAGTAGCGCATAGCTTTTTAGGTTGGCAATAGGCAGTACATAGTTACTATACAAAAATGCTCCAAAAGATATTGATGCCGTTAAAAATATGAGGGGCAACATTATACGCTGTATAGATATGCCAGAGGCTTTCATGGCGGCAAGCTCATAACGCTCGGCTAGGTTGCCAAATAGCATAATAGATGCTACCATTATTCCCAAAGGCAAAGCCAATGGAACCATACCTGCGGTGAGGTAAACAAAAAATTCAACCAGTATTTTACTTTCAATTCCTTTGCCTGCAAAATCATCAACATATTTCCATACAAATTGCATAATTAGAATAAACAAAGCCACCAAAAAGGTGGCTGTGAATGGTCCTATAAACGATTTTATGATAAACTTATCTAGTTTCTTAAGCATAGTTTAAATAATTGCAAGCTAAATTGTAAATTGTACTATCGTGCGCCCAATACACGGTGCAGATCGTCTATTTGGCTTGTCCATAGTTGTTTTGCGGCGGGTATTTCGTCTTCGTCTTCAACATAATCAATTACTACTAAAGTGGTATCGCGTGTAAGTTCGTCTTCAATAATTCTAAATTCAAAAAATGTATCACGTGGTGCATCTAACCAACGAAAACGAATTAGGGTTTCTACTTTTTCTTTAAGTAATTGTGCTTGTTGTTGTGCATTTTGCCAAAAGAAAGTGTATATACTATTGCGTTCTTGTACTTTATCGGCAAACCATTCTTGTAATGCTGTTGGCTCTATCAAAAATTCGTAAAGTACACCTAAACTTGAATGAATTGGAAACTCCATTTCAAACATTACATACTTGCTATCGGGCGATATTGCTGGTGCAACGTCAAATTCAAAGTGCTCGTCTTTTATTTTACGAACAGTTTTTTTTGCCACTTTTTTACTGCCACGTTTTATTTTTACTTCTATTTCTTCGTCTTCAATGGCCACATCAACAATGTCTTCAATCACTTCAAAGGCTTCTGTTTCTACTTCATCTACATCTTCCCCTTTCTTATCTTTTTTAGCTTTCTTTTTTGGCATTACTGGTTCGTCTTCATCACCATCATCATCAGTAGCATAGTAATCATCTTTTACTACTACATCTTCCTCATCATCGTCGTCGTCGTCGCTATTACTTTTACCTTTTTTCTTAGTTATCTTTTCTTTTTTGGCAGGTTTTGCAACTACTTTCTTAACCTTTATTTTAACTTCTGTTTTTTTAACAGAAGATGTTTTTTTTGCTATTTGTTTTTTGGATACTACTTTTTTATCCTCCTTTGTTTTAGCAGGTTTAGTAGCTTTAACAGTTTTTTTTGCAACTGTTTTTTTTGCATTTTTTTTTGATGTAGCAACTGTTTTTTTTGCAGCAACAGGTGTTGTTTTTTTAGCGCTCACGGTTTGTAGTATTAGTGTTTTGAAATTGTTGCAATGTAAAAATTTATTAATAGCAACAAATTTATTTTTTGGTTTATGCAAAATAAATTTTCAACACATTATTAATATACTGAACTAACTTTATCTAAAGTTTTCAAATTGAAATTTAACTTGCAAATTAGGTCCTAAGTCGAGCATTTGTTGTGCATTACCTTGATTCATAGCTATTTCTAAAAATCCAATATTGTTTACGAGTATTATTAAATCGCTCAAATCAACCTCGTTGTAGCTTTCACTTAGGCGTTTAAAATTATATAAACCTTCCAAACTTCGGTTGCTACGTGGGCGTAATACCAAATTAAATGCACGACCCATACACGCGCTTTTAAATATTTCGGCCGTAATGTTGGTTATGGCATTTCCATAATTATCTATATATATAATTTTACCAATTATGGTTTGGGTATTGGTATCAAACACAGGGTCGCCTATTATGAGGCGGTTAAGTTGTTTATCAATAAGTGTGCGCCCCAGCACTTCAGGTACACCTCCTTTTGCCAAGTGGCAAGCGGCTTTTACAAATATATCTCGTGTAGGAAATGTTTTATAATCAGTATTACTATTTATATTTAATTCCACTATTTTATCTATAGTTTCTAAATCATCAAACATTAAGCTAAATATACCATTATCGCAACCTATAAAATAATGCCCGTTGGCTTCTACCAGTATGTGCTTTCTATATTTACTAGTTTCAGTATCTACACCTATTATATGAATACTTCCTTTGGGAAAATCTATATAGGCATTGCGTAATACAAAGGCGGCTTGTAGGGTATTCCACGAATTTATTTGGTGAGTAATGTCTACTATTACGGCATTTTCGCCCAATTGCGATAATATACTTCCTTTAATGCTACTCACGTAATAATCGCGCGTACCCATATCGGTAGTAAGTGTTATAATAGGCATTATTTAAAAATAAATAGTTTTAAGAAGTGTTTTTTTTATAAATTAACAAATTATTACGGTGTTAAAAGTAGTAATGTTAGTGCGGTTTATGAACAATAGCATGTTAAAAATTATATTTACAATATTAAACACAAATAAATGCGCTCAGTAAACTAAAAACAACTACTATTGCAGTATTGTAAATAACAATACGGGGTGCTATAAAAAGCTGAGATTATACCCGACGACCTGATGCAATATAATGTTGCCGTAGGGATTTAAAGACAAAACTTTTGTACAAAAGTACTTTGTCCGTTGGCATAAAATTTTAAGGTTTTGAAATAGTAATACGTTTTTAAAAAAAAATTAAAAACAAATTATTACCATGAACAAAAAACAAATTGTAACCATTGCACTACTTGCTGGTGTATGCAGTACAACTTATGCACAAAATATAGTGCGTACCAAACTGGTTGATAAAACCAACACGCCCATTGCAGGGGCTAGTATTATGGCTATAAATGCCAATGACAGTGCTCACATAACAATATCTGACCAAAATGGAAACGTGTATTTAAACATCACAAACCTTAATCAGCGTATAAAAATAACTGCACTCGGCTACGCAACCCAGTATTATACCGCTGGCGCGTTGGGCAAGTTAGTACCGTTAATGAATAACGATTATGCATTAGATGAACTATCAGTAATTGCAACACGTGTGCAAAGTAACTCGGCTACTACACATACTAATATTGGCAAAGACGAAATTACCAAAAATAACACAGGGCAAGATTTACCCTACATACTTAACAACATTGCGGGTACAGTAGTAACCAGCAATGCTGGAGCTGGCGTGGGTTACACAAGTTTGCGTATACGTGGTAGCGATGTTACCCGTATTAACTTTACAGTAAATGGTGTAGCGCTTAACGACCCCGAAAGTCATGGAACGTTTTTTGTAAACATGCCCGATTTTTTGAGCAGTGTAAATAACATACAAGTGCAGCGAGGTTTGGGTACAAGTACCAATGGCGCAGGTGCTTTTGGCGCAACTGTAAATATAGCTACTGATAAGTTGAGTAATGTGGCGTATGCCGAACTTAACAATAGTTATGGAAGTTATAACACCATAAAAAATACAGTAAAAGTAGGTACAGGACTTATTAATAATCATTATGCATTTGATGCCCGATTAAGCAGCATTACCAGCAGTGGCTATATAGACAGAGCCACGAGTAACCTCAAAAGTTATTACTTGCAAGGAGGATATTATGGCGCAAAAACAGTAGTAAAGTTCATCACGTTTACGGGTAAGGAAAAAACGTACCAAGCTTGGAATGGCGTGCCGCAGGACTCGATTAAAACCAACCGTACTTACAACGAATTTAACTACGATAATCAAACTGACAATTACCAACAAAGTCATTATCAGTTAGTAACTACACACTACATTAATGCTAAAAACAATATTAACGTAACGCTGCATCGCACTGACGGTAAGGGTTATTACGAAGAGTATAAAACCAATGCAAAATTAAGTGATTATAATTTGCAACCGCAAATAATAGGTAATGATACCATTATTAGTTCCAATATTATTAGACGCAAATGGTTAGATAACACGTATAATGGTGTGGTAGCATCGTATAATTATAATAATGGAAAAAACCTTGCGGTAACAGTAGGAGGTGGGCTTAACGAATATTTGGGCAAACACTACGGCGAAATTATTTATAGCCAATACTCCAAAGATATAGCAATACGCACCCCATATTATTACAACAAAGGCTTGAAAAATGATTTTAACGCTTATGCAAAAATTAACTACAACATAGTGCCAGCAGTAGCGCTGTGGGCCGATGTGCAGTATAGAATATTACATTACAACTTTTTGGGGTACAATACTCAGTTGCAAAACGTACAACAATCAGTAGTGTTGCCGTTTGTAAATCCAAAATTTGGAGCAACTTATACTATTAACAAAAACCATTTTGTGTATGCGTCCTACAGCATTGGACACAAAGAACCTAATAGAGATGATTATACACAATCTAGCATGGCTAGCCGCCCCAAGGCAGAGCAACTCAACGATTTGGAAGTAGGCTACCGTTTTAATACTCGCAAAATAAGTGCAGAATTAGTAGGTTACCGTATGGATTATAAAAATCAATTAATTGCCAATGGTTCTATAAACGATGTAGGGGCGTATAATCGTGTAAACGTACCTGTAAGCTACCGCCAAGGAGTTGAACTTACTACAAATTATGCAATAAGCAAACAGTTTTTGGTGGGTGCTAATGCTGCTTTTAGCCAAAATAAAATAAAATCGTTTAAAGAGTATGTGTATAATTACGATTCCTATACTGATGATTCTACCACGTATAGCAACACTACAATATCGTTTTCGCCAGGGGTAATAGTAGGTGCGCAATTAGTGTTTAAGCCTGTAACTAATTTTGACATTACATGGAGCCATAAGTATGTAGGTAAGCAATATTTAGACAATACACAAAGTAACAACAGAGTTATAAACGCTTATTATACAAGTAATTTACAACTTAGTTATACACTAATCAAAGTACTCAAGACACAAAGCATTAATTTTAATGTGAGTATAAATAATATGTTTAACGCCTTGTATGCTAATGATGGCTACACTTACAGCGACGTGAGCAATGGTGCACGCAATAATTATAATTACTACTATCCGCAAGCACCACTTAACTTTATGTTGGGTTTAAATGTTAGGTTGTAATTAAAAAACTATGGCTTGTTAAATATTAATTTTTTTAAAATTTAACAGTATAAATGTTGCTTAATCTTATTTAGATTAAATATAAATTAGTATGTTTGCGCTTTAATTTATATTTAATCTAAATAATAATAGGCGTGATTAAAACTTTACTTCTCCCATCAATACTACTAAGTACGAGTGCATTTTCTCAAAATGCAACAACAGATTCTATTAAAACAACAGTATTGAGTCCAATAACTATTGTAGGCGATAGAGCAAAATCAATACCTGGATCTGGGCAATACATTAGTATCCAAAAACTAGAAAATCTAAACCAGACAAATTTCAATAATGTATTAAGAACTGTACCAGGAGTGAATGTTAGAGATGAGGAGGGCTTTGGGTTAAGACCAAATATTGGCTTGAGAGGTACGCCAGTAAACAGAAGTGCAAAAATTACACTAATGGAAGACGGTATTTTAATAGCACCTGCTCCCTATGCTGATCCTTCGGCTTATTATTTCCCAACTTTTGCTCGTATGCAGGGTGTAGAAGTATTAAAAGGAAGTAGCCAAATAAAATATGGTCCATATACAATAGGTGGCGCCGTAAATTTGTTATCTACCGCAATACCAACATCTTTTAAAGGGCATAGTTTGGCATCTTATGGTAGCTTTGGGACAAACCAACAAAGAGTTTGGATTGGAGATAGTGGCGAAAATATTGATTATGTATTTGATGTAAACAGATTGGCAAGCAATGGTTTTAAAAAACTAGATGGTGGAGGGAATACAGGTTTTGATAAGCGAGATATAATGGGTAAAATACGTTTACATACCAACGATAGCGCTAAAATAAAACAATCGGCAATGCTAAAATTTGTAAATTCTATAGAAGATGGAAATGAAACCTACCTTGGATTAACTTTTGAAGACTACAAAGCAAGCCCACTAAGACGATATGCTGTTACCCAAAAAGACATTTTAGATATGAATCATAGTGATGTATCATTAAATTATACTATTTTGCCATTAAAAGGTTTAACAATAAGCACTACAGCGTATTACACCACCACATTTAGAGACTGGGCAAGAGCAAATACCGTAGGCGGACAAAACCTCAATTCTATTTTAAGTACACCAAATGCCTACCAATCCCAATATCAAATAATGATAGGTAACGCCAATGGTAATATAGATTACCAAAGAGCTGCCCGAACTTATTATGCTAAAGGCGTACAAACTAATGTACAGCATATATTTAGTACAGGTGCAATTTCACACAAAATTCATTTAGGAGTTCGTTATCACGAAGATCAAGTCAGTAGATATGCCACACGCTCTACTTATGCTATGACCAGTGGCACCATGATTTTAACATCAGCTGGTATAAACGGTAATCAAGAAAATCAATTGCGCAGCGCAACCAGTTTAGCAACTTATTTAAGTTATGATATTAGCTACAAAGGATTAAAAATAAGCCCTGGTGTACGTTATGAGGACATTTATTTTAAACTCCAAAATTTTGGAACTAATGATAATGCACGAATTGGCACAAATATAGTAAGTGCAACTAACCATGTATCTATAGTATTACCAGGAGTTGGAGTAAACTACAGCATTAGCAAACACATGAGTATGTTTGGTGGTGCACACAAGGGGTTTTCGCCTCCAGGCACACCGTCTACCACTTCTACAACAGGGCAAGCCATAGGAGAAACCTCCATAAATTATGAAATGGGGTATTCTTATGACAACAATAATAGATTTAATGTTCAATTAGTTGGTTTTTTAAATAATTACGATAATATTTTAGGCTCCGATAATATATCTGGAGGTGGTGCGGGTACTGGCAATACATTTAATGCGGGTAATGCCAAAATACAAGGTGTAGAACTTAACTTAACATACAACCTATTGCGAAACAAACAAACTAATACAGCATCAAAATTACCCATAAGCATAGCTTACACTTATAATGACGCTAAGTTTCAAGAAACATTTAAAAATGCAGGTGGAGATTGGGGAACTGGCACAATAAACAAAGGAGATTTAATACCATTCATAACTCCTCATTTATTAACAGCAAGCGTTGGGTATGAAAATAAAAAATTTAACACCACATTAACAGGTCGTTACACAGGAGTAACTAAAACAAAGCCAAGCCAAGATCAAATAATTACACCAACCAATGCAATAGCATACAACGACGTAAATGCTATAGCCGAATTTTTAATTATAGACTTATCTGCAAATTACAAGTTAAACCGCCTTTTTACAGTTTTTACCACTGTAAATAATATTACTAATAATAAAGCCATCATAGCCAATTTACCACAAGGCTACAGACCAAATATGCCATTAAGTTTTAATTTAGGTCTTAAAGCAAATTTCTAAAAAAAAACTTTTCGAAACTAAATGATTGTAGACTAAAATTCATTATCAGTAAAAATAATAATAAAAGTGTTGTACTTAATTGTACATCACTTTTTTTTGTATATTGATAGTAAAAAAGTAATAGAATAAATTTATTTATTATATTTACATTACTATTAAATTAATGTTAAATAAATATTCTCACCTATGAAAACGGAAAGCAATCGCGAATTTCAAATTATGAATTTCGTAAACATATCAAAACATAGTGCTTTTAATAATCAAAACACAGCGAGAAAAAATAAACTATGGCTAGCCGCCCTAGTACTCCTAACAGCTTGGTCGCTGAGCGGAGCAGAAGCGCAAGCCCAAAACAACGTAGGTATAGGCACCACCACGCCCAACCCCAAAGCCGTATTGGAACTACAAGCTACTGATAAGGGTTTGCTTACCCCACGTATGACTCAAGTACAAATGCTATCAATACCAACACCTCCCAATGGTTTGTTGGTTTATAATACTACCAAAAACTGTTTTTATTATTTTGATAATGTAACAAATACGTGGAAAGATATGTGCAGTATAGG
>JACMRI010000209.1 GCA_014376525.1 Bacteroidia bacterium
AAACACAACCTTGCCGAAAGCAGCGTAAGCGACCAAATACTTAAAAACATAACACTAAACATTAACGATTTAGTGCTGTGCTATACCGACCATTACGGCAAGCCCGAATTGCGCCAACTTATTATAAACGAATACACTAATTTGCACAAAGACAATGTGCTACTTACCGTAGGTGCAGCATCGGCACTATTTATTATAAGCACCACACTATTAAACAAAGACGACCACCTTATAGTAGTGCGCCCCAACTATGCTACCAACATAGAAACCCCTCGTGCCATAGGTTGCCACATTTCGTTTATTGATTTAACCATTGATGATAATTGGAAAATAAATAAAGCAGAAGTTATAAAAGCCATAAAGCCCAACACCAAATACATAAGCGTAACCAACCCACACAACCCAACAGGAGTAGTGCTTGCGCAACACGAGATAGACGAACTTATACAAATAGCCGAAGAACACAACGTGTATTTATTGGTTGATGAAACCTACCGCGATTTGAATTTTACTGTAAAACAACCTTTGGCGGCATCGCTTAGTAACAAGGTTATAAGTGTATCATCAGTGTCTAAAGCCTTTGGTTTACCAGGTATTAGGCTCGGTTGGTTGATAACGCAAGACCACCATTTAATGGAAAAATTCTTAGCTGCCAAAGAACAAATATTTATATGCAACTCCGCATTAGACGAGGAAGTAGCCTATCAATTTATGGTAGAAAAAAATAAGTACTACGCACCTATACAGCAACGTTATATGCATAATTTTGAAGTGCTTAAAACGTGGTTAATAAACGAACAACACCGCGTAAAATGTGTAGTGCCACAAGGCGGAACGGTTTGTTTTCCGTGCATTACAGGCAATATTGATATTGTTAAATTTTACGATGTATTAGTAAATAAATACGCTACTATGGTAGGCGCAGGACATTGGTTTGAAATGCCCGACACCTACATGCGCATAGGTTTTGGATGGCCTACCGAAACTGAATTTAAACAAGGATTAAACAATATAACTCTCGCTTTAAATGAATGCACACATAGCTAGCCCACGCCAAATAACCTACGACGAACGTAGAGTAATAATGCACACCAAAGATGTAGTAGTAGTGGTAGAAACCCTAAACGACCCTGGTAACATAGGTATGATATTTAGACTATCGGACAATTTTGGAATACGCAAAATATATATGGTAGGGCACATGCTACAACACCTTACTACCAAGGTACACAGGGCATCGCGCAATACGCATAAATACATAGACCACGAGTTTAATGCCGACACCATAGGCGTACTACAACAATTACGTGATGATGGCTACCATATAGTAGCTATAGAACTTGCTACCAATAGTTTGCCCTTAAACGAAATGAGTTTTAAACATTTGGATAAAGTAGTAGTAATAATGGGCAGCGAAGAAAAAGGTATGAGTACCGAAGCCCTAGCAATGGCGCACGTAGTACTGCACATACCTATGATGGGCATGAGCCACAGCATGAACGTTGCCACTGCTACATCAGTAGCGTTGTATAGTGTGGTTAATAGTTAAAAGGTTTTGAAAACTATCATTTTAATAGTAATAACAATACTTGCAAGCAATTGTATAATATTGAAAACAAACGTTAAACGTTTACTATTAATAAATTTGTTTAAAATAGAAGGCCAAAATGCAAAGCATTATTAGGTATGACGCTAAATAGAAAAGCAATAAAATACTGATAATTTAATTTTGTAAGATAAAAATGGCACCAAAAAAACCTCAATATTTAATAAATATTGAGGTTTTTTTGATGCGTTAATTTTATATGTAACTATTATGGAGAAACCAAATTTAACGATATGTTAACGTAAGGTGCTCCTGCTAATTTATTTTCCATAATAAGCGGAGGTGTGTCAGCAGCTACATCGTCAATGTTAAACTTATAACTTATACGGTAACCCGCCTGTAAGCTCATCCAAATAAAATTATGTACTCTAAATTCGTACGTAACGCGTGGACGTATTTCGCTACGGTGAAGTTGTAAATTGTTAAACCCTAAATTAAAATCATTTATCATTGGTTTCATGTAATACGAGTTACCCTCAAACTCAAAACCTACTAATAACAAATTGCGCGGATTAATTGTGTAACGGAAGTTAGCACGTGCAGGCAAAAGCATCTCTATACCACATTTTTTGTTTTTGAATGTGTAGTTGTAAAGAATCACAGGCAAGTAATTAAGAGAACCACCTCTATAGGTTTGCGTAACCCCAAAACCATATTGTAAACGTTCGTGAGGTTTCCAACCTATAATAATGGCTCCGCTGTATTTTAAGCCTAATTTTGCGTTAAACTCATCTAAATTACTTGCGCTATTATGATCGGCAGCTAGTTGTAAAATACCAAACATTTTGGCATTAAAGGGTTTAAACAATGTTCCATTAACACCATAAGAACGCAAGCCTGTTTTGCTAAGTGTAAGAGGCAACGGGTTAGAAATAAATGATGTATTGGCAATGTTGTATTTAAAATCTAAATAATTTACACCCAAGCTTAAAATCATTTTATTGTTAGAAATTACAGGAAAATTTGCAGCAAAACGCACACCTGTGTTATTGCCTATATTGGTAGTATTGTTTGCGTAGTTATTGATAGTATCTACACTAAGTGTGTGCGCACCAACAAAGTCGGCACCAAGCGAAATTAATTTAGAGGGGCTTAGTCCTAATATTTTTTGAGAGCAATAAACTTTTGTTTTACCATTACCAGGTGTTTCCACCACTTCTGCGTACATAGAAAAATCTTCCTCCTCTATTTTAGTACTATCAGGCTTTGTTTGCGCTAGACTTATGGTTGAAAATAAAATAGGTACGAGTAAAAGTTTAAAATTCATAGTAGTCTGTTTAGTTATACTTTTTAAAATTAATTTACATCAATTAGGGTCAGGAATTGTACTAATTCTTAACCCTAATTGAGTATATTGTTTTTTACTTTATTTTTATTGTTACTCGTTTCCAAGTATCTGTGCGTCCAAAAATTTGAACACCAACATAACCCCTTACTTTTATGGTGTTATCGTCTTCTAATGAAATAAGGCAATTATATGTATTACCATTTTCGGGGTCGTAAATAGTTCCTCCGTCGTACTCGGACTTTCCTTTATAAGTAAACCCTAACAAGTTTGTGTAACCCAAAAGAGGTACTGTTCTTTTGGCTTCATCGGGGTTATTTTTATCTACTTTTTTAGTTCCATCAGCGTAGTTGGGTTCTTTTAACCACACTAATTTGCCTCCAAATTTCTCGCCATATTTTGTAATTTTTACACGGGCTTTTCCACTACCTACTTCCCACACGCCAATAATTTTATCAGCCTCTGTTGTTTCTTTTGTTTGTGCTTGAGCTACGTTTAGCATCATAACACTCATTGCAAAATAAATAATTTTTTTCATTGTCTTGTTTTGGGTTAATTTTTTTTAGAGCGTATTTAATTTTTAGTGTGCAGTTTTTTTTAATATTTCACACTTACCAAACAAACTTACTAAAATTATACCAGTTACAATTGCTAAATTATTAGTTAGGCTTACACTAAAACACAAAATGCAATAGCACCTAAACTATTTAAAATAACTTTGTATAAAACAGAAATTAGAATTTACAAGTGATTTTTTTTAAAAACACCTACACTAACTTACGCAACTGGGTACAAGACACCTACGCATTTACACGTGCCGAACAGCGCGCTGTTGTTGGTTTGTGTTTACTTGCTATTATAGGTTTATTGCTTAATGTATGGTTGCACACGTGTAATGTACAAAGTACTATGCCTAAACTTAACATTAGCTATGAAGCAATAGATACTTCCTATTATAAAAACCATAAAAACAACTACACACATAACTACACCAACAGCTACGACCAAGACCAAGATGCAACTCCCACAACCGTTTTAGCGCCAATGGATACATTTAACCCTAACACGGCTAACGATGATTTTTGGTTGAAACAAGCGGGTATATCGCCACGACAGTTGGGTACGTTGCGTAAATTTCAATTGCGAGGTGCAATGTTTTATGCCGAAAAAGATGTGCAAAAATGTTATGCCATAAACGAAAAAACATTTGCTCGCATACAGTCATTTATACGTTTGCCTAAAAAAGAATATAAGGTGTTTGCAGCAAGTTATACACCCACTACATACGAAACTAAAACATATCGTAAAACAGAAATAAACCAAGCCGACACCACTGAACTAATAGCATTACCAGGTATTGGACGCACATTAGCTAATCGTATTGTAAAATATAGAGATAGGTTAGGAGGCTTTGTAAACACGCAGCAATTATTAGAAGTATATGGTTTGGATAGTAGCAAATACAACTTAATGATAAACCGCATTACCTTAGACACTTACTTTGTATCGGGGTTATTAATTAACGATATATCGGCAGCCGAACTAAAGCAACACCCTTACTTTGATTATAATACCGCACGTATAATTATAATGTACCGCAATGCCCACGGCAGGTTTAAAAATAGTGCAGAACTAAAAAACACCGATGTAATAAGTGATGAACTTTTTAGTAAAATTGCTCCCTATATTAGGATATAAGATTTATTTCAAGGCTAAAATAAATTTGTAAATTAAGTATTGTGTAATAACTTTGTAATTACATTTAATAGTTGTAATTATGGAATTATCAATAATATCAATAGGAAACTCTAAGGGCATTCGTTTAACTAAAACGTTAATGGAAAAATACAACATTAAAGATACCGTTGAGCTTATTTTGGAAAAAGGCTATATGATTTTAAAACCTAAAGTAGAACCACGAAAAGGTTGGGAAAAATCATTTAAAAAAATGCACGAAGCGGGCGATGATAAGCTACTAATGAACGATGTGTTTGAAGATGAAAATTTTGAAGAATGGAATTAGAGCAATATCAAATTATACTTGTAAATCTTGACCCAACAGTAGGTAGCGAAATGAAAAAAACACGTCCCTGTGTAATAATCTCGCCTAACGAAATGAACAAGTACATGCAAATAATTATAGTTGCACCTATTACTAGCAATTCTAAAACATATCCCACACGAGTAGAGGTAAGCCATAATAAAACAAAGGGTTGGGTAGTTATAGACCAAATACGCTCCATAAACAAACAACGTATTGTAAAAGTACTTGGTAAGCTAACTACAAAAGAAATTAAAAAAGTAAAAGCGGTAATAAAAGAAACGTATGTGGGTTAGATTAATACTATTAAGTATGTTATTTTTAAGTTCTTGCGAACTTAAAAGAGAAAAGTTTAACTCTAAAAGATGGATAGAAATTGACGTAAATACTTATTATAAGCAAAGAGAACCCATCGTAAATGATTTAATGGAAAACTATTTACACAATGGAATGAGTTACAATGAAATTATAAACTTATTAGGAAAACCCGAAATACAAGAAGAGAATAATTTAATAGGATATACTTTGGAGCTTTGCTTTGGGTTAGATATAGACCCTGTGGAAAGTAGAAATTTAATGATGCAATTATCCAAAGATTTATTACTTAAAGAGTTTAAAATTGAAGAGTGGAAAAGATAAAAACGTACAACAACACAATAAATAATGGCTGATTTTTTAACACACGTAACCGACGGTTACAAAGTAGAGGGCGATAGCATAACACTGGGTTGCGCTATGCACGACGGTAAAGTAATAGCGGGTGCTAACATAACTATACCACTAAAAACACTTAACCGCCACGGCTTAATAGCTGGCGCAACAGGTACTGGTAAAACCAAAACGTTGCAACGCTTTGCCGAGCTATTAAGCGAAAACGAAGTAAGTGTGCTAATGATGGACATAAAAGGCGATGTAAGCGGGCTAGGTGCTGCAGGCGCTATGAACGACAAAATAAAAGAACGTGCTGCACTTACAGCGCAAGGCTGGAACGCTCAAAGCTATCCTGTGGAGTTAATGACTATATCGGGCGAGCATGGTGTGCGCTTACGTGCTACGGTATCGGAGTTTGGGCCTGTATTGTTTTCTAAAATATTGGAGTTAAACGACAACCAAGCAGGCGTAGTAAGTATAGTGTTTAAGTACTGCGATGACAATAAATTACCATTGTTGGACCTTAAAGATTTTAGAAAAGTAGTACAGTATTTGAGTGAAGAAGGCAAGGAAGAAATAAAAGCACAATACGGACAATTAGCACCCGCAACGGTTAGTGTTATTAATCGTAAACTAATAGAATTAGAAACGCAAGGTGCCGAACAGTTTTTTGGCGAAACAAGTTTTGATGTAGATGACTTGCTCCGCAAAGACAACCGTGGCTTGGGTTACATAAACATATTGCGCCTTTGCGACATACAAGATAAACCTAAATTGTTCTCTACATTTATGTTGAGTTTATTGGCAGAGTTATACCAAGCAATGCCCGAAATAGGCGACAAGGCCGCACCTAAATTGGTAATAATAATTGACGAAGCGCACCTTATATTTAACGAAGCGAGTGATGCATTATTAAACCAACTGGAAACAATAATAAAACTAATACGCTCAAAGGGAGTAGGAGTTTATTTTTGTACGCAACAACCTACCGATATTCCCGAAAACATACTATCGCAATTAGGTTTAAAAATACAACATGCCCTGCGTGCATTTACTGCCAAGGATAGAAAAAGTATAAATTTGGTTGCCGAAAATTATCCAAGTACTGAGTTTTACAAAGTAGATGAACTCCTTACGCAATTGGGTATTGGCGAAGCGTTTATAACAGCCCTTAACGAAAAAGGAATACCTACACCACTTGTACACGCTATGATGCATACACCTCAAAGCCGTATGGATACTCTTACTACTGATGAGCAATTGACACTAATAAGCAGCAGCGACTTAGCAAGCAAATACAACAATCCAATAGACAGAGATAGTGCTTTTGAAATGCTAAGTAAAAAATTAGAAAAAATAACTATGCAAAAAGTTGAGGAGGAAGAAGAGATAAAAGAAACCAATGAAAACAAGCCTCGCAAAGGCGAAAAATCTACTATAGAAAAAGTATTGAACAATAGTGCCGTAAAAACCGTAATACGTGAGGTTGCGCGAGGTTTGTTAGGTGCGCTTTTTGGTAAACGTAGGTAATAGCTATTAGTTCAATAACACATTCGCAACTTAGGAGCTGAGCGAAGTTAAAGCCACCTAAGTACCTTATACAATAAAAGAGGTCGTAAACACTAATGTTTGCGACCTCTTTTTATGTAAGTTTTATTAATAATAACGCATACGCACCACACCAGCTATGTGCTTAGCAAAACGCATTACTTGGCGGGTGTAGCCGTATTCATTGTCATACCATATATAAAGTACGGCACTTTTTTTGTCGGGCGAAACTATGGTAGCTTGGCTATCAAATACCGATGGGCAAGGGTTGCCTATTACATCGCTACTTACTAACTCGTTAGAGTGTGCGTATTGTATTTGCTCTACTAATGCGCCTTGTAGGGCATATTTACGCACCGTATCATTTACTTGTTCTACGGTAACGTCTTTGTTTATATTCAAATTTAAAATAGCCAACGATACATTGGGCGTAGGTACACGTACCGAGTTTGCAGTAAACTTACCCGATAAGTGTGGCAATACTTTTTTAAGTGCGCTTTCGGCACCTGTTTCGGTTATTACCATATTTATAGCAGCAGAGCGCCCTCTACGGTATTTTTTGTGATAGTTATCTAATAAATTTTGGTCGTTGGTGTAAGAGTGTATAGTTTCTATATGTCCTTTGGCAATACCAAATTCAGTGTCCATTACATGTAGTATAGGCATTATAGCATTGGTAGTACACGATGCCGCCGAAAATATTTTCTCCTCTTTTATCTCCGTTTTTTCGTGATTAACACCATGCACCACATTAGGAATATCGGCTGCTGGAGCGGTTAGTAATACTTTATCAATACCTTTAGCCTGTAAGTGGCGGCTTAGCTCGGCACGGTTACGAAACACACCTGTATTGTCTATCAGTAATGCGTTATTAATGCCGAATTTAGTATAATCTACATCTTCGGGATTTTTAGCATCTATCATGTGTACGGTATGTCCGTTTATGATTAATGCTTTATTTTCAGTATCTTCAATAACAGTACCTGGAAATAAACCGTGTACAGAATCGGTACGTAATAAATCGGCACGTTTTATAATTTCTTCGGCGCTATTACCACGAGTTACAATAGCACGTAAGCGCAGTTGCTCGCCCTTGCCCGCTTGCGCTATAAGTTCACGAGCAGCCAAACGACCAATGCGACCAAAACCGTATAGTACAACATCTTTAGGGGTAATATGCGCTACGTTGTTTCCCAAAAACGAAGCTAATTTTGTGGTTAAAAAATCGGTTATTGATGCGTAGTTTGCTTTTTCAGCCAACCATTCGGCAGTAAGTTTACCTACATCTATTTTGCTCGGCGCAAGATAATCTAGGGCTGATAGTGCTGCTATTACTGCCAATGTATCTTGTACGCTTATGGTTTGTTTTATGGTGTTTTTGCCGTACTCATGCAGGTTCATTATTTGCGATGCACTTCTATCTACTAATTGGTTGCGGAATAATACCAGCTCTACCGATTTGTTAAACCAAAGTTGCCCTACATGATTAATTATGCCTAGAGCAGCTTTTTCGTCTTCAATCCAACTGTTTAATTTGTTTTCGTAATCGTTGTTTGCCATTGTTATTGGTTAGTTAAAAATGTTCTTTGGTTAATTAATAAAAAGTATGACTAACTAAAAAAGTCGCACCTACAAGCGGGTGCGACTTTTATTAGTTATTATCCTAAATATGTTTTTAATAATTTGCTTCGCGATGAGTGTTTCAAACGCTTTATCGCTTTTTCTTTTATTTGACGTACACGCTCACGAGTTAAATCAAACTTATCGCCTATTTCCTCCAAGGTGTATTCGTGGCTCATACCAATACCGTAAAACAAACGTACAACATCACGCTCGCGGTCGGTAAGTGTGGTAAGCGAGCGTTCTATTTCGCGCGATAATGATTCGTCTATCAACATTTTATCGGCACGTGGAGAATCGCTATTTTCTAATACATCAAGCAATGTATTTTCTTCGCCCGCTACAAACGGTGCGTCCATAGATATATGTCGACCAGCAACACGCAGGGTGTCTGTAATTTTATCTTCGGGCAAATCCAACATTACAGATAGTTCCGATGGTGTGGGCGGACGCTCAAATTCTTGCTCCAAACGAGAAAATGCTTTGTTAATTTTGTTCAACGACCCTACTTGGTTTAATGGCAAACGCACAATACGTGCTTGCTCTGCCAAGGCTTGTAATATACTTTGGCGTATCCACCATACGGCATACGATATAAATTTAAAACCACGAGTTTCGTCAAAACGACTTGCTGCTTTTATCAAACCCAAGTTACCCTCGTTTATTAAATCGGGCAAACTCAAACCTTGGTTTTGATATTGCTTTGATACCGACACCACAAAACGTAGGTTGGCTCGAGTAAGTTTGTCTAATGCTTTTTGGTCGCCCTCGCGTATTCTTTTGGCTAATAAAACCTCTTCTTCGGCTGTTATTAGGTCTTCACGACCAATTTCTTGTAGGTACTTGTCTAACGACTGACTCTCACGGTTGGTAATGGATTTGGTGATTTTTAGCTGACGCATTGTAAATTTTTTATTTGAAAATTAAACTATGGTATTAATGTATTGTACGAAAGTAGTGTGGACAATGTTACAGTAGCTTGCATTTTTTTTTACAATTGTTTTTTGCGTGTATTAAATACTATTTTTATAAAATTATAAATCAATTTATACTATAAACACATGATTAAGAATTTAACTATTGCCGCTTTATTACTTGTATCTGCTACAAGTTTTGGGCAAGCTAGAGATACCGAAAAAGAAAAAGCTGTTGTAAAAGGAATGAGCGCAGGTAAAGTGGTAAAAGAAGGTACTATTTTGATAGATGCTTATTATGGTTTTCCATTTTGGTGGGGAACACTTTTAAAAGCGGCTAAAGAAAGCGCTGGAGGTACTATGTTTACTGACACAAAAGTTACAAATACTAATCATATTGGAGGACGATTTGAATACATGATAAACGAAAAAATTGGTATTGGTGCCGAATATACATACGCAAAAGCTGCCATTAATTATACTGAAACAACCACCAATAGCGCAGGTGTAACTACAACAAACACATATAACGATGCTATAATTAAACAACGCGCCTTATTAAGAATGGCTATACACTTTGGAGAGTCAGACAAGTTCGACCCTTACATGTGTTTTGGTGCTGGTTACAAAGGGTCTAAGTTTAGTTCAACATATAATGGTGCAGGGACTTCAGTTACGTTTAATTTTATTCCTGTAGCTATACGTATTGGGGGTGGTTTTAGATATTTCTTTACCGAAAACATTGGTTTAAATGCTGAGGTAGGTATTGGTGGCCCTTTGGTACAAGGTGGATTAAGCGTTAAGTTTTAGATGTAAACATTAAAGCTAAAAAGTAGATACTTTCCCAAAAAATGTGTACAGTGTTTTTTTATAATATTAGAATATAAAGTTTAAAATTTATAAATATAAAGTTTACACAAACACAACTTTCGGAATTATTATTATTAGAAATAGCAAATTTGGAAAACGGAAGCGCAAAATTACTCTAGCTTACTTTATACCCTTTTATGAAAAACGAATATTCTTAGTATCATATATCATCAAACTATCTCTATCGTTTAAATAATTTGCGTTGTTAATGCTTAGTACTACTGGGTAATATTTATACACACCAATAGTAAATATTTATATCATAGTCCTATTGCGCGTAACACATTTCACATGAAACATGGCTCAAAACTATAGTCGTAGTAGTGCATGTAGTTATACTTGCTACCCTCTAGCATTGGCAATTTGTTACTAGTGTTCCAAACTAGCTAATTCTATTTTTAGTAATAGCATTGGTCTGTTATGTAAATTCAGGTATCGTTAATACTTTTGTTTTTATTACTGATTTTAATTTTCATTAAAATAGTTGTTGTTACTTATTATTTAAATAAAGGCCCACGGTTAAAACCGTGGGCCTTTATTTAAATTTTTTATACTAGTTTTAACTATTTGTAAAGCTATATTTTTCAAGGTTTAGAATACTTGTAGCTTGATGTTTATTAGAGATACTATTGTACTTCTTTTAAACTTTGTATTACTATTTTTTATTTTAGGTAGTCTAACCTATTACTATTTAATAATAATTAACTCTTGTGTAATATCTGCTGTTTTTCTTTTATTAGTTGCAGTAAGTCTTACAATATACATTTTATCAACAGTATATTTATGCTTTACCGCAACTCCTGTTCCTGTTGTACCATCGCCAAACTCCCACGAAAATGTACTTGCATTATTACTACATGAAGCATCAAACTGAATTTCTTCGTTTACTTTTGTCGGTTTACCTCTATCTATGCTAAAGCATGGAGTTGGAGTTTTAGTACATGCAAATAATGTACTTGCAATTGATAATGATAGTGCTATTTTTTTCATAATAATCTAATTGTTATAGTGTTAATATTAATGTTATTTACGGTAGCTCATTGCTAAGTCCTTAGCAACTTGCTCTAATGTGCCAGTTATGGCATCGTCTATTTTACCTGCTTTTATATCGTTAAGTACGCCTTTATGTTTAGCTTCTAATATTTCAAGGTATTCTTTTTCGTACTCACGCACACGGTTTACAGGCACTTCGCGCAATAAACCTTTTGTACCACAGTATATTATAGCTACTTGTTGCTCTACACGTTGTGGTGAGAATTGTCCTTGTTTTAATATTTCTACGTTACGTGCACCTTTGTCCAATACTGATTTTGTAGCAGCGTCTAAGTCCGATCCAAATTTAGAGAACGCCTCCAACTCACGGTATTGTGCTTGGTCTAGTTTTAATGTACCAGCCACTTTTTTCATAGACTTTATTTGAGCATTACCACCTACACGAGATACCGAGATACCCACGTTAATAGCTGGACGTACACCCGAGTTAAACAAGTTGGTTTCTAAGAATATTTGTCCGTCAGTAATAGAAATTACGTTGGTAGGAATATATGCCGAAACGTCGCCCGCTTGTGTTTCAATAATAGGTAATGCGGTAAGCGAACCTCCACCTTTTACTATTCCTTTTATAGAATCGGGTAAGTCATTCATATTACGCGCAATTTCGTCCGACGAATTTATTTTAGCAGCACGCTCTAACAAACGACTGTGTAAGTAAAACACATCGCCTGGATACGCCTCACGTCCTGGAGGACGACGTAATAATAACGAAACCTCACGATACGCTACGGCTTGTTTAGATAAATCATCAAATACAATTAATGCAGGACGACCCGAATCGCGGAAAAACTCGCCAATAGCAGCACCTGCAAATGGTGCGTAAAACTGCATAGGAGCAGGATCTGATGCGGTAGCCGATACAATAACTGTGTAAGCCATTGCGCCAGCATCTTCCAACGTGCGTTGTATGTTAGCTACTGTTGAACCTTTTTGTCCAATAGCTACATAAATACAATAAACAGGTTTGCCCGCTTCGTAAAATTCTTTTTGATTAATGATAGTGTCAATAGCTACGGCTGTTTTACCCGTTTGACGGTCGCCAATAATTAACTCACGTTGTCCACGACCAATAGGAATCATCGCATCAATAGCTTTAATACCTGTTTGTAATGGTTCGTTTACTGGCTGACGGTAAATAACGCCTGGAGCTTTACGTTCAATAGGCATTTCGTACAATGTACCACCTATTTCGCCTTTACCATCTATTGGGTTACCTAATGTATCTACCACACGGCCTAATATATTATCGCCTACTTTTATAGATGCAATAGTTTTAGTACGTTTTGCAGTTGAGCCTTCTTTTAAGCCTACAGTACCACCTAGTAATACTATACCTACGTTGTCTTCTTCTAGGTTTAATGCAATACCTTTTGCACCATTATCAAACTCCACTAACTCGCCCGATTGTACGTTGTTAAGGCCATACACACGAGCAATACCATCGCCCACTTGGAGTATAGTACCTACCTCTTCAAGGTCTGCTGTTGTTTTTACACCTGCTAATTGCTCTCTTAAAATTGCAGTAATTTCTGCTGGTTTTATCTCTGCCATTGTGTTTGTTGTATAAAGTGTTTTGGGTTTTTTTATGTTTTTTTCAAAAGTACTGTAATTTTCAAAAGTTACGTGCTATATTAATGGTAAACTAACATTTTTATCACCTCTTTATTCAATTATAATTTTTTTAGTAATTGTTGCTTGTTCGTTTTTAAAATGAATATAATAAACCCCCTTTGCTATGTTGTTTAATAGTATCGTGCTATTATCATTAGTTAATTTTCCGTTAAATAATTCAGTACCAGTAGTTGATACTACCGTATATTCAAAATTATCATTACCAACAACATTCAATGAATATTGCGTAGGATTAGGGTATATATTAATGTTTGACAATTCTTTGTTATTAAGTCCAACATTATTTATTGTGGAGTCAGCAAACTGTATAAACACTATATGTGTTTTATAATTAACATTAAATAATGTAGAGTCTTGTTTTTTGATATATGGAACAAAAGAAATAACATTTTCACGTAAATCTACAATTTGGCTAGGTTGGTTTTTAATAAAAACAGGTGCTTCATTCAAATCAAAACCCACAGGTCCCCATGTTGAATTATCAACCTTAAACATTGTATATTTATATTTAGTTTTGGATGCGTCAAAGTTCCATTTAAACGTTACTGCTGTGTCTTTACATAATAAATATATGTAAGCACGTTTTGTATTTTTGCTTACAACTTGTTTTTTGGTAACACTATCTGGTTTTATAAATTTATACCATTCTGATTGCGGTACATTTTTACCTAATACAAATAATGCAAAGGTACTATCCATATTTGTTTTATTTAGCAATGTTTCTCCAAACGCAACATCTAAGCCATCAGTGGCATTGTCATCAATACCTATAATTACACTATCAGTTTTTCCTGCGTTGTTGGTGGCATATAGTTTAAACTGATAATTTTGTTGTGCACTAACAGTCGTTTGAACTAGCGTAAAAAAGATAAGTATGAATAGCTTCAAGTTTTTGATGCAGTTTTTCAATTACTATAGTTAGTTAGTTGATAATTTATTTTTTATTGCTTGTAAGCTACGTAATACGCTATTATCGTATTGTTTGCTACCTATATTTAATATAAAGCCTCCTATTATTTTAGCGTCCACTTTTTCTACAACTTCTACCTCCGAGTTATTTACTTGTTTTATTAAGTCATATACTTGTTGGCGCAATGTTTCATCTAAGCCCGCAGCAGTAACTACTTCGGCTTTTATAATGTTGCGCATTGCGTTGTATTGTTCTTGAAACGATGCTGTAATACCGCTCAATAAACTCTCACGGCGTTTGGTTGCCAATAAGTTTAAAAAACTAAGTGTTAATGGGTTTACTTTGCCTGCAAATAGTGCGTTTATAACGCTTACTTTTTTGTCGGCATTAATGATTGGGCTTTTTATAAAATCGACAAACTCGGCACTTGTTAAAGCGACCGAAATACCTTTAATATCCGCATTTACAAGCTCCAACACATTGTTTTGTTGTGCTAGTTGTAATAAAGATTTTGCATAGCGCGATGATGCAGCAACTGAAGCCATAGTTAGTTTAATTTAATGTCGTTAAGCAATTGTGCGTTCAATGCTTTTTGCTTGCTTTCGGTTGATAATTCGCCACGTAATATTTTCTCAGCTATTTCAACCGATAGTGTAGCCACTTGATTTTTAACCTCAGCTAATGCAGCATTTTTTTCATTATTAATAGCTTCGCGTGCGCTTACCATTATTTTATCTGCTTCTATTTTAGCAGCATCTTTGGCTGTTTTTATTACTTCTTCGCGTGCTTCACGCGCTTCTTTAAGCATTGTATCACGTTCTACACGTGCCTCTGCTAACAAACGCTCGTTAGTTACGTTTAGTTCACGCAATTCTTTTTTTGCTTTTTCGGCAGCTACTAAAGCCTCTTCTATACCTTGCTCACGCTCGGCTATCATAGCTAATATAGGTTTCCAAGCAAATGCTTTAAGTAAGATAAATAAAATACCGAATGCCAACGACATCCATATTAATAAGCCTAAGCCTGGTGTTACTAATTCCATTGTAGTAGTAGTGTTATATAGTTATAGTTTATTGGTGTTGTTTTGTTTGATGTAAAAAAAGCACCGTTGTTATAACCAACCGTTACGCAACGATGCTTTAGTGTGTTGTGTTAGCCGTTTGGCTTAACCGTTTTACTTATTTGAAAACGATTAACAAACAAACCACAATCGCAAAAAATGCAGCTCCCTCAACTAAGGCAGCAGCTACGATCATGTTTGTACGAATGTCGCCAGTTGCTTCAGGTTGGCGAGCAATAGATTCTAAAGCAGAACCACCAATGCGACCAATACCTAAACCAGCTGCTAATGCAGCTATACCAGCACCAATACCAGCGCCCATAAGGCCTGTAGTAGAATCCGCTGCAACTTGTAATAACATGTTTGATAACATAGTTTTTTGTGTTTTTTGTTGTTATTTAATAAAGCTACCGACCATCGGTAGTTTGCTGATAATTATTTTTATTGTAGATTTAGTGCGCGTGTTCTTCGGCGTGGTGGTGTTCTTCAATTGCCGACCCAAAGTATATTGCTGATAACAATGTAAAAACGTAGGCTTGTAAAAACGCTACTAATAATTCCATTACGTCCATAAATACTGCAAACGCTACCGATGCTATTGAAACACCTAAGCCTACACCTGTACTACTTTCGCCAAATATAAATATCAAACCAATAAAAGCCAATACAATAATGTGCCCTGCGGTAATATTAGCAAACAAACGTAGCGTAAGTACTACTGGTTTTGTTAATGCGCCCATTAATTCTACTACAGGCATAAGTGGAATTGGAAACTTTAACCACCAAGGTACGCCAGGTGTATTAAATATGTGTATCCAGTAATGTTTGTTTGCACTAAATGTAGTAATAAAAAATACGATTAAAGCCAATACCAATGTAACGGCTATATTACCTGTAACATTAGCTCCACCTGGAAATATTGGGATTATACCTAATAAATTGTTTACCCAAATAAAAAAGAAAATAGTGAGTAATATAGGTAAGTA
>JACMRI010000210.1 GCA_014376525.1 Bacteroidia bacterium
AAAATTGATAAGCGATTATAATTTAACTAAAAATTATGTAAACGACCAAGCCAAAATTTTAAATACTATAACCAAAGCCGAGATAAACGCAATAGCCAAAAAACAATTGCCTTACAACAATATGATAATAGTAACCGTAGGTGATAAAAATGCCAACTTAGAAAAATTACAAAAACTAGGTTACGAAATTATAGAACTTGATGTAAACGGAAATTCGTTAAATGCCACTAAAGACGGCTCACGCAAGGAAGGCTACTAATTATTAATTTTTTGTAAAAACACAATATGACAAGAGATATCTCATAGAAATATTTCTTGCCTAATTTACCCCACTAACCACTCTTAAAACTCACGTAATATAACACAACAATAAAACAGCCACGCAATGCGTGGCTGTTTTTTGTTATGCTAAATCCTCCTTGCGCCCCTAGGACTTAGCGAAGCAACTCACGAATACAAAAAAAACAATTAACAAATGAGTAAACATACACACCCCCGAGGGCTTTCCGAGCTCACGAACACCATACAAAAACAATATAAGTGAGTAACGTATCTACATATGTAGAGTAAAAAACACTCCCAATTACACCCTGTAACCCTATATTTTATTAATACTCTACGGCTTTTTGTATGCCAATAATTTTAAAAAAGCCGTAAAACGGCGAACTACCCTTTTACCACAAACCTACTGCACATACATAGACTTGCTTTTTTAAACTTAGTATGTTTGTAGAGTTTTGAATGCTTAACGAAGTTGCAAACTTCTACTATATACACTCACAAGTGACGCCGATACTTCGGCTCCGCTCAGTAACCAGCTTAACACTTGCGAGAACTTCACCAACTATTTAACCGTTGGAACACTTACAGCAACAGGGGCGGAAATATACTTATTACTTAATTTATATACAAGAATAGCTAATGTTATAACTATAATATTTTGAATGAGTATTAGATAATCAACATTCCTACTTCCTATTATTTTTAAAATTCCTGCAATACTTTTAAAAAAAGGTCCTAAAGCAATAAGCATACACCAAAGTTTAATTCCAACTGATAGTTTTGTGTTTTTAGTGTAAAGAAAAAACAAAACGACGACGTCTAATACTACGCCAATTACAGAAAATATATTACCTTCTATAAGCGATTGTGATACTGATAACAATGAAATAGATACTAAAACGTACAAAGCTATTTCAAACTTTTTATTTATGATTATTTTATTCATTATAACTTCCCTATTAACTTTCCTATTAGTATTGTTAATCCACAGATAATAGACCCGACTCCAAAAACCCATCCTTTCATGTGGTTTTGAAATCCAATATTAGGATTGTCAACAGTTGTCTTTAAATTATATACAACTAATAAACCAATGAATATATAAATTATCCCTCCTAAATAGCTATTAGAAATAACGTCAAAAAAGCTTATCATTTTTTACTAGGTGCCCCGTAATACTCATCATTACTTTGCTGTATCATAGCATCTTTTAATCGTTCCCCGTTCCCGCAATTGTTCCATAGCTTATTATTAAATTGGTTAGCTCTCGCAGGTGTCAAGCTGGTTACTGAGCGGAGCCGAAGTATCAGCGTCACTTGTGAGTATATATAGTAGAAGTCTGTGACTTCGTTAGACTTTATTATCATTACTTTTATGTTTTATAACAAAGTTATAACTCTTTCTTATTGTTAGACTATTTAAAAAATAGCATTATGTATTTTTTTAAAACAGTATTACTTTTTTTGTTGTATTTACGAAGTTGCCACTTCTCTCATTATAACCTTATTATAAAACCTGTGGTAAGCGAAGCCGAACCATTAACACTATAATAAACTTCTACTATATACACTCACAACCGAGGCTCTTCTGCCGAGCTCACGAAACAACAATTTAAAACTTGTGGTGAGCGAAGCCGAACCATTAAAACTGAGTAACAATACGCTGATACTTTGGCTCCGCTAAGTAACCAGCTTAACAATTGAGACAACACCACCAACGATTTAAACGTTGGAACAATGTTGCGAACAGGAGATAAACATGTGACATAAAATAGCATACGTTTTTCATTTTACCAAACCAAATACATTTTTTTTGATAAAAAACTTTATCTACTTTTGTAGTATTATCATTAATTAACATAACAATAGATAAACATGCTTAACATTAGAAAACGAATTTCAAACCTTAGAAAAGCCAAAAACTAGTCGCAAGACGAGATAGCAAAACACATTGATGCTTCTCGTGTAATGATTGGGAAATATGAAAGAGGAGGAAATTTACCCTAGTTATAAATTATTTTAAAAACTATCAAAACCATTTAACGTAAGCGTAGATTTTTTTTAATGGGAGAAGGACAATATGCAAACTTTAACAAAGAAATGGTTAAGCGTTTGGACGAATTAGAAAATTTACCTAGTGAAGAAAAAAACAAGTATTTCAATACATGGATTTAGTAATTAGATATTTCAAAACAAAATCAACTTACGCTCACAAATAAACCACAAAACCATGACACTACAAGTTATACAATACGGCAACAATACAGGTGTATTTGTGCCAATGAACGACTGGAAAACCATTGTAGAGAAACATAACGACCTTAAAGAAGTTGTAATTACACAAGATGTTCCTACAAAGAAAAAACTATCTGAACTAGCGGGGTGCTTATCCAAAACAACAGGAAAAGCGATGCAGGACTATGTTACACAAAGTAGAAACGAGTGGGACGAACGTTTAAAAAATCAATTTTAAACCTATGTATTTACTCGATACTAACAGTATTATAAAATACCTCGATGGCTCGCTAAACCCGAATGGAGTGGCTTTTATGAATAAAATACTTGACGACAAAAGTGCTATTTCAATCATTACTAAAACTGAAACGCTTGGCTTTAATTTTACGGTGCTTGCTGAACAAGAAAATATGGAATATTTTGTAAATAATTCCACCATTATGGAAATGAGTAACGATGTAGTAAACAAAACAATTGCACTACGCAAGCGCCATAAAATAAAGCTCCCCGATGCCATTATAGCTGCTACGGCAATTGTGTATGACTTTACGCTGATTACTGGAGATA
>JACMRI010000211.1 GCA_014376525.1 Bacteroidia bacterium
GCGTTAGTTTGTTTTGTATTTTGTGTTTGAGATATTTGCGAAGCATGAATTCGATAATGTAACAATACTTGCGGTAAGTTTTGAATAGCCCCTAGTTCTAAAACTCTTGTCCATAAATCATAATCTTCGGCAGGTTCAAATGCTTTATTATACGTTAAGTTATATTGTGTAAATAATATTGTACGTACCATTACCGATGGGTGTGCTACAGGGCTTTGTGTAAGTGCAAACAGCTTAACTTCATTCCCACTAATAGGTACATTGGGTACTAAAGTAGCGTTACCTATTATATCGTAATTTGTACCTAACACAAGTGTATTACTATTAGATTCCAAATAATTATACTGTCTTAAAAATCTATCTGCTACACATACATCATCAGCATCCATGCGTGCTATGTACTTGCCTTTGCAGAGTGGTATAATTGCGTTTAAACTATCTGTATATCCTGTATTTACTGTTTTTTGTATAAGTATAATACGAGGGTCGCTATAGCTGTTTATTATTGCTACGCTTTCATCAGTAGATTTATCATCAATAATAAAAAATTCATAATCAACAAATGTTTGGTTTAATACACTATCAATAGCCTCCCGCAAATATATTGCAGCATTATATACAGGCATTATTACTGATAGTAGAGGCATGGTATTATTGCACAAAAAAAGATTTATTTAGTCCAATAGTTAATTCGCCAGATTCTAATAACACAAAGTCGTTACTTTTTAAAATTGTTAATATAGATTCTCTAATATTAAATTCATCATGTATTTCAATAGCTATAATTTGAGTTATTTTTAAAAAAGACAAATCATTTTCTGTTTTAAAAATAAAACGTTCAGCTCCCTCTATGTCAATTTTTAATAATGTTATGTATTTTAAGTTATTTTTATTTATTATTTCACTAATTGAAATACCCTTTATTTCGCCATTAGTATTTTCGTTAGTTGTTATAGACCAATCTTTTTTATCTCTAAAATCGCGTTCTATCGAATAATGTACTCCTTGCTTTTCACTAAGTGCTGCATTATATATTTTTACACTTTGTGGTGTAGGAATTGTCTTTATATTTTCTGCATAAATTTCACAATTGTGAACTGATGGCTCCACCCCATATATACTTACAGAATTTAAATTATGTGCAAAATAAGATGATGTGTAACCAACATTAGCACCAGCATCAATTATTATAGTATTTTCTTTAGTCGTATTAGAATTTAATTTTATTAGACTTAGTACTAAATCGTATTCTTTAAAGTTAAATATTTGTTTAAATACAGAGTAGTCGCTATAATTAGAGCCTCTTATTACTAATTTTATTCCATTGATTAACTCTACACTATAAAAGTCAGCTTTTTTTTTATAGCTTTTTATTAGATTATTTGATTGTAAAGTAATTTCAAAAAACTCATCATTTGTAAATTTTTTAGGCTTTAATACACGATATATTTTTTTTAGGTATTTTAACATTTTTAAATTCTGTTAATATTTGTATAAGCAACTTGATATTGTTTCTATATCGGTAGCCGTAAGTTCGGGGTAATTGCCACAATAAAAACCATTATTATGTATAAAGTCAGTATTAGGCATATCATATTTTGTGGTTACATACTTGTCATAAAATGGTTGGCGTTGTATATTACCTGCAATCATTGGTCGTATCTCTATACCTGCACCCGAAAAGCGTGCTAAGTAATGCTCGCGCAACTCAGGAGTTTTGCACACAATAGGAAATGCAAAGGTAGATAAGCAAGTTATATGGTCGTGTTTGAGTATTATTAAATCTTCGTTTTGCATCATTATTTTTTCTAATGCTAAATAATTTGCTTCACGTGTTTTTATATTGGCTTCTAAAAATTGCATTTGATATATGCCCAAGAACCCAGTAATTTCTGTAGGTCTAAAGTTAAAACCTAAATCGTAAAAAGTATATTTAGCATCAAATTCCGATTTTACATCGTATTGTTTACGTAGTTTGTATTGTTGTTGTGCGGTTAAGTTTCTATCCCAACCATTAGCACGCACAATACGTAACATTTGTGCAAAGTCTTCATCGCTGGTGCATACCATACCACCCTCAATAGTACTCATGTGGTGTGCCACAAAAAAAGAAAAACTTGCGCCAAGCCCATAGTTACCTGCTTTGCCGCTTGGTAACTCTGTCCCTAACGATTCGCAATTATCCTCAATAAGCACTATGTTTTTATTTGCGCATATTTCACGTATCTTGTCTATATCGCCTGTAAAACCTAATACATTGGTTAAAAACATTGCTTTTATTTCGGTTTGTGCAAGGCGTTCTTCCAAGTTCCACGACATTACATTTAGTGTTTTTATATCGCAATCTAGTGCTACTGGTACTAAGCCCAATTGTATTATAGGCATGGTGTTGGTACTCCACGTAAGTGCCGAAAACGCTACCTTATCTCCATCTTTAAGTTTACCCATATTTTTTAATGCTTGCAACATGGCTAAGTTAGCACTGCCTCCGCTGTTAAATAATATGGCGTCTTTACTGCCTTGGAATGCTGCAAATTTTTTCTCGAACGCTGCGCATTGCACGTCCATACTTAATCTGTCGGCTTTTAATATAAATTCTGCTAATGCTTTTTTGGTTTCAAATTCATTCAAAAAAGCGTTTTTCATTAATGGTATCATCGTATAGGTATTATTTTAATATTTATAAAAATACTAATTGTTTTGTAACAGTTGTTTGTAAATGTTTATCATTTCGTCGACGCCTTGTTCTAAGGTTATGGTAGGCGTAAATCCTATAGCTTTCATTTTGCTTACGTCCATACATTTGCGTAGCATACCATCGGGTTTGGTGCTATCCCAGAGCAATGTGCCTGTGTAACCTACTTTATGCGCTATCATTTCGGCAAGTTCTTTTATACTTACATCAGTACCCCAACCTATGTTTATAATTTCGGAAGAATTATAATTTTCTAACATAAATAATATTGCTCTTGATAAATCGTGTACGTGCATAAACTCGCGTCGAGCAACACCTGTGCCCCACAAGGTTATGTTAGGCGCATTATTATTTTTAGCATCAACAAAGCGTTTTACTAAAGCGGATAATACATGGGAGTGCGCTAAATCAAACGAATCGTTAGGGCCATATAAGTTGCAAGGCATAAGGTTTAAACTATTAAATCCATATTGCTTATAATAGCCTTCCAACATTTTTATTCCTGCTATTTTGGCTATAGCATAACCTTCATTAGTCGGCTCGAGTTTACCTGTAAGCAAGTACTCTTCTTTCATAGGTTGAGGGCATTCTTTAGGGTAAATGCACGAACTACCTATAAACACAAACTGCTTGGTATTGTTGCGGTACGCAGCATCTATTACGTTGCTTTGTATCATTAAATTTTCTGCAATAAATACAGCAGGGTTATTAATATTTGCTTGTATGCCACCTACTTTTGCAGCTGCAAGTATTACTATATCGGGGGTATTAGTTTCAAAAAAAGTATTTACCTGTGCTTGATTGCGCAAGTCCAGTTCTTTGCTAGTAGCTACTACTACATTGCTGTGTTGTAGTGTTTGTAGTTCATTGAGTAGGGCAGTACCTACCATACCTCTATGGCCAGTAATATATATTTTACTTGTGTTGTTTAAAGTTGCCATTAGTTATTTAGTAGAAAATAATGTTTTAGTTAATAACGAAACAGCTTGATTTATTTTTTTTATAATACGAGTACTTATTTTTCTGTTGTATATATCTTGCAGCACTGATGGACTATTTATTGTGATAAATTGCTTGGGTAAATTAGGATTCATTGTTTGTAAATAACTTACAATCCACGGAAAAAAGTTATCTCTATTAATGCTATTTAGTTTAATAGTTTGAAGAGTTGGTGCTACGCTTTCGTAATGTGTTTCATCATTAATTATCCCCTCAATAGTTGCTACACTTTCTTCAAAATTATCAATATTAATGCGCTTAAACGAACGTGCATCAACATATTTTTCTAAGTTAGGGCAACCGTAATAAAACGTAAATGTATTAGCATACAAGCAATCAAAAAACTTTTCGGTTACCCAATCATCGCAGTTGTCGTTTTCTATTGCAATGGAGTATTTGTAAGGGGCTACTACGTCCCATTTATCATCAAAATCATTTATGCCTCTGCCATACACATCAAGTTTATCTCCAAAATGAGATTTTAATTTTTGCACAAATTCTAAACGCTTTATATGCCCTGCGGTAAATGCTTTATTAGAACTTACTACTGATATTAATTTTGTTTTTTCAGGAGCTTTATTGTTAATTAACTCATCATAACTTTTGCCTATAAACCAAGGGTTAGCATTGTGAGTATAAATTAAGTTTTTGTGTTTTATCTCACGTTGTACCGTTAGTATTTTACCAAACTGTTTTAAAAAATAGTGTTGGTATTCAATACTTGTGTTTATTCCTTCGGCTGGAATAAATATGATATTATTACGATTACATTTTACCGTTTCGCTAGTTAATTTATATTCGCTATATATTATCCAGTAGTCGCACTCCGTTAATTCATTATCTATTACAAATTTATATTTTCCCCACACGCCAATATTATTGGGCGTTTGGCGCATTATAGGAAAATCGTAATTAAAAGTAAGTTTAACTATATACATACTTATTGGTTTTAGTGTTTAATCCATTTAGGATTCATAAAAAACATACCTGCTGATTTTGGTAAAGATCTACTTGTATATTTTCCTCCATCAGCAATGGTAAATGTTATACACTCTTCTATTGCGTCAAAAACCTGATACCCTGTAGTATCTGTTATTACAGCATTTACATGATAATTACCAGGGAATAATCGTATGTCTTCAAGTAGTACACTATATGTTTCGTTAGTTGAATTATAATTAATTTCTACATTAGAATCTCTCGCCATTATATGGTATAAAGGAACACCTTCATTTGTTTTTATTTGTAGTGTAATTTCCGATTTTGTTTCGTTGCTTTTATTATAAACCAAAAACTCAAAACGAATAGTTTCGCCTATTGAGTAGGTGTTGCGCAGTTGCTGGGCGTCATCATATAATTTTAAATATTCAAACTGTATGTTACCATTACCAGTTCGGCGTGTGTTAGTATCAAAAACTACATCTGCGCCTGTATTAGCTGTTACGGCTGTATATGCGCTTATAATATCGTTAATACCTCCTAAGGCTTTTATTTGTCCGTGTTCTAGCATTAATCCTGTGGTGCATAAGTTTTGTACCGCCGCCATATTATGGCTTACAAATAGTACGGTGCGTCCTTGTCCGCTAACCTCTTTCATTTTGCCCAAACATTTTTTTTGAAACTCCGCATCACCCACAGCTAATACTTCATCTACTATTAATATTTCGGGTTCGAGGTGTGCGGCTACAGCAAATCCTAAACGTACCATCATACCCGATGAGTAACGTTTTACGGGAGTATCCAAATACTTGGCAACACCACTAAAATCAACTATTTCGTCGAGCTTACTATTTATTTCATGTTTGGTCATACCAAGTATTGCACCATTTAAAAATATATTTTCTCGGCCAGATAAGTCGGGGTGAAAACCTGTACCCACTTCCAATAATGCCGCTATGCGTCCTCGTGCTTTTACACTGCCTGTGGTGGGAGTAGTAACTTGCGATAATATTTTTAATAACGTAGATTTTCCTGCGCCGTTCTTACCAATAATACCTAGTACTTCGCCTTGTTGTACTTCAAAATTAATATCTCGCAAACTCCACACATAATCACTACCGCCTAGCTGACTACGGTCGTTGGTATCGCCTAGTTTTAAGTAAGGGTCTTCTTTGCCACGTACTGTGTGCCACCAACGGTTAAGGTCGTGGCTTATAGTGCCTGTGCCTAGTTGTCCAAGGCGGTATTGTTTGGATACGTTTTCTACTTTTAATACTACTTTGCTCATGCTACACGGTGTCCATAAATGATTTTTCTACACTATGGAATATTATCAATCCTATAATTAAAATAACAAATGTAACTGCCGTGCTGTATGCAAGGTGCATTACGTTAAACTCCCCAATACCAAGGAATGCGTACTTAAATGTTTCTATAATAGCTGTTATAGGATTAGCCAATACATACACACGATACTGCGCAGGCACTGTAGATAGTGGATACACAATAGGCGACGCGTACATAAGCAACTGTACACCAAAGGTTACTAAAAATTTTAAATCTCTATATTTAGTAGTTAGCGATGATATAATAATACCCAAACCCAAACCTAATAATGCTATAACTAATATTAAGTAAGGTACTAACCACAACGCTGTAGTAGGAGTAAACGTTGCACCCTTGGCTATATAATAAATATAAAACACAACAAACAACCCTAATTGTATTCCTAATTTGATAAGGTTAGATACCACTACCGATAGCGGTACTATCATACGTGGAAAATATACCTTGCCAAACAAGTGCGCATTGGCACTAAATGTATCTGCAGTTTTGGTAAGTGTATCTGCAAAATAAGTCCATAATACAAGCGTACTCATATAAAACAAAACCTTGGGAACACCCTCAGTACTTATTCCTGCAAGGTTTCCGAATATTATGCTAAATGTAATGGTTGTAATAATAGGTTGTACCAAAAACCATAATGGACCTAATATTGTTTGCTTATAAAAGGCAACAAAATCGCGCCTTACAAATAATAGCAACAAATCGCGGTAACGCCATAGTTGCATTAATTGTAGGTTGTACCATTTCGTTTGTGGGTATATTTCTATATCCCAACTTTCGTTGTTAGTCATTGTTTAGTTGGTTACAATATTTAGTTGCGCTTCAGTAACGGGGTTAAAACGAACCTTATCACGCTCGCCACAGTAAGGACCTTGCTTTACTTCTATTATTTCCGATTGTTCCAACATCATAAATCCGTGTCCGCCATCGGCAAGTAATATTACATCGCCTTTAAATACAATTCTGCTTTCTAAATAATTTTGGTCATTATCATAAAAATCTACACGCACCTTGCCCGATTTTATGTATAGCACTTCCTGTGTTAATCGTACCTCGCGTTGCACTATATTGTGTCGGTGTGGCAGTATTTCGTAGCCCTGCGGGCGGTTCATGTAGCCTAACTGTTGCGAGTCATTTTCGGTAGTAAAAAACTCAATGCCTGTGTTGGTGTAACTAGCACGTATAATTACGGCAAGCGATATAGCGTTATGGATTATTTTTTCAATCATTATATAAAATAGGGGTGCTTTTTTTTTTAAAATTAGAAAAAATAAAATTAAAACCAATTAGTTATTAATAAGGTTTTACACGTATTGGTGTTAGTTATATTAAAAGTTAATATTTAGTGTTAATTATAATTGTTATAATTTTAATAAGTATTTAAACTGTACCGTTAATATTTATTGCCTACATATATAGTTACAAAAGTAAAATTTAAACATAATTTAAACAAATGCAATTAATTTTCATTAAACTTAGATATTAGCCACTATCATTTATTTGGTTATTTTTACCAAAAAAACCTTTATTAAATTAGTTAAAAAAATAGTTTTATAATTAAAATATTAATATTAAAAATCTTAAAATAATTTATATTCTTTATGATAAATAAAATACTGAACAAAGAAGCTACAATAGCAGTAATAGGATTAGGATATGTAGGATTGCCAATAGCATTAGCATTTGCACGTAAAACAAAAGTAATAGGATTTGACATCAACGAGGAGCGTGTAGCAATGATGCAAAATAACATTGACCCCTCACATGAATTAAATGCCAACGATTTTACCAATTGTGATATTGAATTTACTACCTCAATAGATGTATTGCGTAAGGCCAATTTTTTTATAGTTGCTGTTCCAACTCCAATAAACGAACATAATCTTCCCGACCTAAAACCATTGTTGGGTGCATCGCGTAGTGTAGGTAAGGCTTTAAAAAAAGGTGATTATGTGGTGTACGAATCTACTGTTTACCCAGGTTGTACTGAGGAAGATTGCATACCTGTATTAGAGGAACTTTCAGGCTTAAAATACAATGTAGATTTTAAAGTAGGATATTCGCCAGAGCGAATTAATCCTGGTGATAAAGAACATACTATTACCAAAATATTAAAAATAGTTTCGGGTGGCGATGAGGAGAGTTTGGACGTAATAGCCAAAACTTACGAAATAATAGTAGAGCCAGGGGTGCATAGAGCTAGCAGTATAAAAGTTGCTGAAGCAGCTAAAATTATAGAAAATACACAACGTGATGTAAACATAGCGTTGATGAATGAATTGTCTATCATATTTAGTCGTATGGGTATAAATACGTATGAGGTATTGGAAGCAGCAGGTACTAAATGGAATTTTTTGAAGTTTTCGCCGGGCTTAGTAGGTGGTCATTGTATAGGAGTAGATCCTTACTACCTTACCTACAAGGCAGAATCACTAGGATATCATGCTAAAATAATCAATAGTGGACGTTTTATTAATGACAGTATGGGCGGATATGTAGCTAAAAATTGTGTAAAGAAAATAATAGCTGCCCGCAAAAATCTACCCGAAAGTACGGTACTTGTAATGGGCGCAACGTTTAAGGAAGATGTAACCGATATACGTAATAGTAAAGTTGCTGATATTATTAAGGAATTAAAATCGTATAGTGTAAATGTAGAAGTAGTGGATCCGCACGCTAGTAGTGAAGAACTTATGCACGAATATGGTTTTGGATTAACTACACTTAATAATACCAAAAAATACGAGGCTGTAATAGTAGCAGTAAATCATAAGGAATATAAAACGTTGGACGAAGCTTATTTCGTAAATTTATTATCTGAAAATGGTGTATTGGTAGATTTAAAAGGTATGTACCGCGATAGTATAAAGAAACTTACTTATTGGAGTTTGTAGTTCTTATTACAGTTAAACTTTTTTTAATTAAAAGCACTCTTAAATGCTGATGTTATATTGTGTAATATAAATTAATAATTTTTTTTGGTTGTTGTAATACAAGTAATAAATATACAGATACAACCTTAGCGGTGTACAAATACGAATAAGCAATATGACAAATACCACTACAAAAGAAACTAAACCTGTAGCGGAAACACCGCTAATGAAGCAATACAACGGCATAAAGGTAAAATACCCCGATGCTATACTTCTGTTTAGAGTGGGCGACTTTTACGAAACTTTTGGCGATGATGCTATAAAAGCTGCCAAGATATTAAACATAACACTTACACGCCGTGCTAATGGCGCAGCACAGTTTATAGAATTGGCTGGATTTCCGCACCACTCGTTAGATAATTATTTACCAAAGTTAGTACGTGCAGGATATAGAGTAGCAATATGCGACCAATTGGAAGACCCTAAGTTTGCTAAAGGTATAGTAAAACGAGGTATTACAGAGTTGGTAACCCCTGGCGTATCGTATAACGATAAAGTGTTAGAATCTGCCGCTAATAATTTTTTATGTTCGTTGCACAAAGATAAAGATGCCTATGGAGTAGCTTTTTTGGATATATCTACAGGAGAATTTTATGTAGCGCAAGGAGGCTTAGAATATGTAGAAAAGTTGATTCAAAATTTTAAGCCATCGGAGTTAGTGTATGGCAAGGCAAACAAAAACTGGGTGTTTGACCAATTTGCCGAATCTTTTTTTTCGTTTCCATTAGATGAATGGGTGTATAATTTTGATTATGCCAACGAACTTTTACTCAAGCAATTTAATGTAGCATCGCTCAAAGGCTTTGGTATTGATGGATTTGAACAAGGAATAATTGCTGCAGGTGCCGCCCTACAATATTTAAAAGACACACAACATAATAGTAACGGACACTTACAAAATATAAGCCGTATAGATGAAGAAAAATATGTATGGTTAGATAAATTTACGATACGTAATTTGGAACTATCGTATTCCACTAACGAAAATGCAACTACCTTACTAAACGTAATAGATAAAACAACCACCCCAATGGGCGCACGCTTACTGCGACGTTGGGTTGCGCTACCGCTCAAAGATGTACATAGCATACAAGAACGACAAAAAGTAGTAACTCATTTTATAAACAACACACCTCCTGCACACACATTAGTAACCGAACTAAAACACATAGGCGACTTGGAACGCTTAATATCAAAGGTGGCTACGGGCAGGGTTAATCCGCGTGAGGTGCAACAATTACACCGTTCATTAACAGCTATTGAAGACATAAAAGTAACACTACACACACAACAAAACCAAGCGTTACAATATTTAGCCGAGCAACTTAATGCCTGCGTAGTAATACGTGAGCGCATACATACACAACTAATGCAAGACCCGCCTTTGCTCATACACAAAGGAAATGTAATACAAAAAGGAGTAAATACCGAACTTGATGAGTTGCGGGAGATTGCCTATAATGGCAAAGATTTTTTATTGCAAATACAACAAAAAGAAGCAGAGCGTACAGGAATAACATCGCTCAAAGTGGCGTTTAACGGCGTGTTTGGCTATTATTTAGAAGTAACTAATGTACATAAAGACAAAGTACCCTCTGATTGGATACGTAAGCAAACCCTTGCTAACGCTGAACGTTACATAACCGAAGAACTTAAAATATACGAAGAAAAAATAGTAGGTGCCGAAGATAAAATACAAGCTTTAGAAGCCCAACTGTACAACAACTTAGTAACCGATCTTATAGAATTTGTAAAACCCATACAACACAATGCTGCTGTGCTTTCGCAGTTGGATTGTATGCTAAGTATGGCTACATTGGCACAACAAAACAACTACGTATTGCCCGAGGTAAATGATGGTTTTGCTATTGATATAAAAAATGGACGTCATCCTGTAATAGAAAAGCAACTAAAAGTAGGCGATAGCTATGTAGCCAACGATGTATATTTGGATAACGCCGAGCAACAAGTACTAATGATAACAGGGCCTAACATGAGCGGTAAATCTGCCTTGTTACGCCAAACGGCACTTATAGTACTACTAGCCCAAATAGGAAGTTATGTGCCTGCTGATGCAGCGCAAATAGGCGTGGTGGATAAAATATTTACACGAGTAGGTGCGTCCGATAATATATCAAGCGGCGAGAGTACCTTTATGGTGGAGATGAACGAAACAGCAAGTATATTAAACAACTTGAGCAATAGAAGTTTAATATTATTGGACGAAATAGGGCGTGGCACTAGCACTTACGACGGTATAAGCATAGCATGGGCAATAGCCGAATACATACACGAACATAAGCTCAAAGCCAAAACATTATTTGCAACGCATTACCACGAACTCAACGATATGAGCGAACGTTTCCGTCGTATAAAAAACTTTAACGTAAGTGTAAAAGAATACAACGGTAAAATACTATTTACACGCAAGCTAGTAGCAGGTGGTAGCAACCACAGTTTTGGTATTCATGTGGCGCAAATGGCAGGTATGCCTAAGCAAGTAATAGACCGTGCCAATACTATACTGGCACACATGGAGCAAACCCATCAACAAAAACCAAACACAAAAACATCTATTACCGATGTTATAAATGAGGATAAATTACAGTTAAGTTTCTTTCAATTAGACGACCCTGTTCTCTCCGAAATTAAAAACCAATTACTACAAACCGACATTAATACACTTACCCCTGTAGAGGCATTAATGAAACTGAACGATATTAAAAAACTAATGGGTAAATAATGAGAATAGTACTGCTATTATTTTTACAATTAATTATTTTTATTGTTTTTGCACAAAGTGAATTTTCTTCTAAAGCTAAGTGGGACACATTACAAATACTTGCGTTATTAGTTAAGAGTAATATTACTCAATAAATGGGTGCACAAAAGATAAAGAACAAGCTTAGTTTACTACTAATTAATATAAAATAAACATTACCACAAATGTCCAATTGAACTAAAAGCCTCTAAAAAAACTTCATAAATACCTATCACACCTTTTTTTCAAATTTCTAAAAAAATGAAACCAATTTTACAAAAAAAACTACAAGCCATAAAAGATAATAACCTTAACTAATTTGATGATTGGTTAATTTGATATTTACACCGCATAGTAAAAAAATCCCGAAACTCTCTGAGAACTCAATTTAAGAATTATAATTACAAAACTAATTACACTACTTCAATAGGCAGAAAACTCTGTAGCTAAAAAAGCACTTAAAATTGTATTAGCTAACTACAACGTAAAGCCTGCCAAGTTCTTAGTGCTATAAAATAATGTAGCCTTGAATAATTTTAAAAAAAATTTACAAAAATGAACATTTGTAATAATAACAATACAAAAAAAATTTACACGTCTATACTTGTGCGCAGGCGAGTAGTGCTAAAATTTGTTTACCGTAACCAACATTATATAGATACTCGTGCCAGAGCAATAACACTTACACTAGCAGGAAAGAAAAAAAACCGATATACTGGAAGAACTGTAGTTCAACTAATTTTAAATTACGTTTTAAATAAATACTCTTGCACCAATTGTAAATCAATCCAAGATAGCTGAGCGAATTAAATACATTTTAGCAAATAGTTTGTACAATTTAATAATTACATTACATATAAATTAGTTACTTTTATATTAATTATTAAAACGCAATTTATTTAAAAAACAAAACATTA
>JACMRI010000029.1 GCA_014376525.1 Bacteroidia bacterium
CGAAAATAACGCATTTACATCAAGCGATATTACCAACTATTATTTAACCCTACCAGCCGAAAACATGGAAACTGCTTTTTGGCTTGAAAGTGACCGTATGCTTAACCTTGCATTTACTCCCGAAAGCTTGGAAGTGCAACGTAGTGTGGTTATAGAAGAATTTAAACAACGTTACCTTAACCAACCTTATGGCGATGTATGGTTGCATTTAAAACCATTAGCATATACTACACACCCATACCAATGGAATACTATAGGCAAGAGTATAGAACACGTTGCCAATGCGAATATGGACGATGTGAAAGGTTTTTTTAAAAAACATTATGCGCCCAATAATGCCATAATGGTAGTAGCAGGCAACACTTCATTAGAAGCTGTAAAAGTAATGTGCGAAAAATATTTTGAGCCAATTCCTGAACAAAATATTAAAGTTCGTAACTTGCCACAAGAGCCTGTACAAACTGCCAAACGTACACTTACACTAGAGCGCAACGTGCCTACTGACACACTTTACAAAGTGTATCACATGTGCGATAAATTACACCCCGATTACTACACCACCGATTTGATTAGTGATATACTCAGCAACGGAAAAAGTGCCCGATTGTATAATGCCTTGGTAAAAGACACACAATTATTTACAGATATTAATGCCTATATAATGGGAGATATTGATGCAGGACTATTTGTTGTAACAGGCAAATTAAATAAAAATGTAACCTTTGAAGAAGCCGAAAACGCTGTAGATAAAGAGTTACAGAAGATGCACCAAACCGCATTAGAAGCTGTAGAATTACAAAAAGTAAAAAATAAAATAGAAAGCACTTTAGTATTTAGCGAAATGAATGTGCTTAATAAAGCCATGAACCTTGCATATGCCGAGCTATTGGGCGATGCAAACAATGTAAACAAAGAAATGGAACACTATGCAGCAGTAACCGCTCAAGACATTACACGTGTAGCCAAAACATTGTTTACAGATACTAACGCAAGCGTACTTTATTATAAAAGCGTACTGCAAACTAATTAATATTTTCTCGAATTGTAATGTTGAGGCATAACTATAAAAAAATGTGCAATATGATTAATAACTTGCTTTCTACTCTTTAGTTAAAAAAGTCCACGCTACAACTCTGCTTATTTTGTTGCCTTGCCCCATTTCTATTGTTTTAATGTTGGTTACATTGGCTTGGTCTAAAGCATAATAAATAGCAGGTAAATTAGTACTTTTAGATACTAACGACGTAAACCATTTGCTCATAGTGGGGCGTTGCACGCTTTCGTCTATCATACGTTTTATAAATCCCACTTCGCCACCTTTGCACCATAACTCAGTAGTGTGTCCGCCAAAATTTAAATTGAGTTTGTGCGCTTGGCGGTGTCCTAAATTTTTCCATTTGCGTTGCGAACCTTCTTGAGCTTCGGCTTCCGACGCATGAAACGGCGGATTACACATAGTTATAGCAAAGGTTTCGGTGGGTGGAATAACGCCATTAACTATTGATGATGCATAGGCTTGATGGCGACATGTAATGGCGTGTTGTAGATTATTTTGCCTACTTATTTCGTTAGCAATATTTACTGCAGAAGCATCAATATCAGTACCTACAAAACTCCAATTGTATATTTTATGCCCAAGCAACGGATAAATACAATTAGCACCTACGCCAATATCCAATACTTTAATGCTATTGCCTGTAGGAATAGTACCGTTATTACTCTCCGCCAATATATCGGCTATGGTGTGTATATAATCGGCGCGTCCTGGTATTGGCGGGCATAAATACTGTGCAGGAATATCCCAATAATCAATAGCGTAAAATTGTTTTAGCAATGCCTTATTAAGTAGCTTTACTCCTACTGCATTAGTAAAATCAATGGTTTGGGTATTGTATTTATTTACAAACACATATTCTTTTAATGCAGGGCATAGCACTGTTAATTGCTCAAAATTATAGGGCGAGTTATGTAAATTGCGAGGGTGTAAATTATGTTTTGTAATGGTGCTCATAATAGGGATTTGTTTAAATGTGTTGCGTAATTTCTACCATATTAAGTGCATTCATACAATTAAAATGTCCTTGCGGGCATTGCATAAATCCAATTTTACTGCATGGACGGCAACTTAAATTATTGTTTTGAATAATAATAGCTTTAGGCGCAGTAGCTGGTAAGTAAGGACTAAACCCAATGGCTGGCGTGGTGTTGCCCCATACCGATATTATTTTTTTATTAAATGCGCTGGCAATATGCATCATACCCGTATCGTGGGTTATTACACTTTGTGCTTGTTGTAATAATGATGCCGATTGTTGTAAATTATATTTGCCACAAGTGTTGTGTATGGCTTTATTGGCGGGCAATGCAGCTAGTAATTGTTGTGCAAGCGTAACGTCTTCTTTACCGCCAATTATTACAATGGATTGAGGTATAGCGTTGCACAGTTCTATTAGTTTAGTTAATGGTAATTGTTTGGTTTTAAACTTCGCTCCTATTACCAAAGCTATGTAATGTATGGGCAATAGTTCGGTGCTTAGGTTTAAGTTATTGCGCTCTTCAATATAAAAATCCAAACCTAAACCATCGTCTTCAACGCCAATGTTGGCAGCACATTCAAGGTAACGTTGCACTACGTGCGTAATGCTTTTTTTGCGTTTAAACTTAACCATAAACCATTTGTTTATATTTTGTTTATCAAACGAAAATGATTTTACACCTACTAATAATAATTTAATAATAGCCGTGCGTAGGTTGTTGTGTAGGTCTATTATTACATCGTACTGTTGGCTACGCAACTCGCTAACAGTGGTTAGTAAACTATTGTTAAGTGTTATTATTTTATCTACATTGGGGTTGGCGTGTAGTAAACTAGCCATACTTGGCTTGGTAACTACATGCAATTGAGCATTAGGATATTTAGCTCTAATACCACGTAACACAGGCGTTGTAAGTACAATGTCGCCTATAGAACTAAAGCGTATAACTAAAATTTTGCGTATAACTAAACTCATTTTATAATAGCAATTACTTGGCTATGTAATGTATTTCGGTTACTAAAATTCCTTTTTGCTGGCGCAACCACAGTTCGGTTTTGGTAAGTTTACGTATTTCGTAACTATCAATATTTGAACTAAATGTACCTTGCGTTAATGCCAAGTTTTTTTTCTTGTCTAAAAACTGCCAAGTGCCTGCAAGGTTTGTTATATAAGGGTTTTTAGTTCCAGTTTTATCAATCATAAAACCATCGCAATATAAGGTATAATCGCCATTGCGTTTTATGGTAAATGCTAATGCGGGGTTTAAGTCGGCATACGCACCTGTAGCATCAGCACCATCAATACTATAGCTAGCTACTAGCCAAGTACCTACTAGTCGGTTTTGGGCAGTGCGGTATAAGTGTATACCTTTATCTTCGGGGTATTTTTTGCAACTTGTTATTGCGCTTACTACTAGGCTAAGTGTAAGCAATAGAAGTAATTTATTTTTTAAAATGCCATTCATAATTTTCATTTTTATCCGTTGTTGTTATCCATAAATTATCTTTAGTAAGTTGCAGTATGGGTATAGTTTGGGTGCTGTTATCATCAGCATATACCATAGCTATTACATTCTTTTTGTCTTGGAAAGCCCACGAACCAGTACGCGTGTAATGCAACGGAAGCGTATAAGTACCAAGTGTTAGGGTTTTATCCCACACTATTTCAAACTTTCCTTTTTTATCAAACGTAATGGTGTAGGTATCTGCAAACAACCTAATGCTATCGGTTACATCTATTTTGTTTTTGTATAATTGGTTGAGGGTCCATGTTTTAGTTAAACGTGCTTTAGCCGTAGATAGGCTTATTTTACTATCATCGCTGTATTTTTTACAACCCACTAAACCGATAACAATAAGTGCTAACGCAATTGTATTTTTCATACGTTTAGTTTTCAATAGTGCCAGCACCTTTTATTAGCGTAACGGTATAGCGTGTAGCTGTGGGTAGTACCAATATATTTTTCTTAACTAATAATTTATGTCCTTTTAAATTATAACTAATGGTAGTAGTAAGTTTGGGCGCATCCTTTGCAACATCTGTTTTTACTGGTGCTTTGGAGGTATAGGTATAAAACCCCTTAGCGTTAGATTTTACTACGGCATTATCATACGCTACCGTAATCAGTACATTTTTTAAGGGTTGTCCGTTGGCATCGGTAATAAAACCATTGAGTTCAAAATAAGTTTCGGCAGGGCCTTGCGCTTGGTTTACGGCATCGTTTAGCGGCGTAAGTACAATAGGCACATTCAGAGTTTGGTTAGGAACTATTTTGGTAAACGACTCTAATACTTTATAGCCATCGGCTACTATTTTATAATTAAATGTAGCTGTTTTTACATTGCATTTTATCATCCCTTTTTTGTCGGCAAAGTGACTCTCGCCATTGCTTATGTTTACCAACTTACCATTGGTTACTTCGGCCTTAGTTACTGCATTTTTAATAGTAAAAATGAGTATTCCTTTAGTTTGTGCAAAGCTACAAAGCGTAGTAAATAATAGGGTAATGAGTACGAGTTGTTTTTTCATGTGTTTGATAGGTAAAGTGTACCAATAATTATTTTTCTAGTATATGTAAATATTCTGTTGTTGCGTTTGCTGTATGATTTCGGTTTTCAGTTTTATCTGCTTTAAAACGTTGGTAGTTGGTAGTAACTAAATCATATTTACCATACTTACTCATTATGTTTTTGATATTTTCTGCTGACATTAATCCTTCGTTATTATAGCTTAAAAATGTATATTTAAAATTTGCCGATTTTATCAAATCTTCAAATGAAGTTTGAACATTTGCACTACTACAATAGTTAGATTTATTATAATTACGCAAACCAGTTTTTCCTTTTGGAACAAACACATCATACTTAGCTATTGTATTTAATAAATGATAATTTGCACCATATTGACGAGCATTATAAGGTGGGTCTAAATATAAAATGTCGCCCTCTATTTTTTTTATTAATATATTGCTATCTTCATTAAATACTTCGTGTTCGTTATCGTTTAATTGAAATAATGCGGGTTCTACTATTAATTCTTTTTGTGCAGACTTTTTCACTTGCTTTAAATAGGCCCCATACACTGATGCTGTGTTAGCCACTTTATCAGCACTTTCTAATAATGAGGCTAATAAGAAGTAATAAATTTTGATGTTAATTTTATTTTCATTTTTCCAACATTCAATTTTTTGACGAATTGCATCTATTTTCCTACCATTATTTTCTGAAAAATATAAACGTTCCATTGAACCATTTTGAGAATATTCTTTAAAAATAAAACCATCAACTCCGTCTAGCTTATTTAACTCCTCAATGTATGAATAATAGTCTAAAGGTTCATGATTTTCAATGTAGTTTTTATTTAAAACATAACTGTAATATTCTAAATCGTTACTAATGACTTTTTTTACATTTTTTTTAAATGTTCGTCCCACAATACCTGTTCCCGCGAATAAATCGCAAAATGTTTTTTGAGTTAAATCAGCACCTGCAACATCAGCTACTGCTGTTGTTATAAAAGAAGATAGTTTGTTTTTTGAGCCTATATAGTTCATCGTAATATTTTTATTTTTTTTCTATTATATCTAATGGACTAACTCCTAAAAAACTAGCTAACTCGTTAATATTGCTTTTTATAGGATTAAATTTATCTGACAAAATATTTGACAATTGATTTTTGGAAATACCTAGTAAGTTAGCAAGTTCACTTTGAGACTTTATTTTATTTTTCGCCATTAGTTCTAAAACTTTAAATTTATTTATTTTCATTGCAAAACTAATCAATATTATTAAAAATACAAATATTTAATGAACTTAATCAATATTTTTTATTAACCTCTTTATTTAATTCTTCTCTCCATTTGTAAGGGTCATGCCAAAAACAACCAACGCACCCAGCTTCATCATTAGGGGCTGCATTCCATTTTTCATTACCTAAGAACCAAAAATAAATGCCTGGAAAATTACCTCTATCTCCATTTTTCACACAACGTTCACAGTTTCTTGATTTTAATTGGTTCCCAGATCTATTCAATAGAATAAATTTGTCTCTAACTTCTTTTTCAGTAATTTCATCACTGTATTTATCTTCGTCTTTACTCCATCTAATTTGAGGGAATTTATGATCAATTTCTAATTCGTTTGGAGGAGTGTTTCGCAAAAGTATAGCCTCTTCATTTTTATAAATAGATTTGATTTTCAATGCTAACTTTTGTGAAATTCCAGATCTAGCTTTGGTTTCTTCTAAAATATCAAGCGATTTCAATTTTCTATGCACCGTTTTAGAATTGCAAGTAATACAAAAAATACTGCTAGCATGTTTTTCTTTAAAATCAACATCCATTTGAATTCCCTTTTCTTGTCTCCATATCTGCCAAGTTTTTGCTTGCCCAGCTTTTAACTCACATTTTGTGCAATGCCATTGCAAATCTTTCAATGTTTCCCAGTCTTGATAAGACACTGTTGTTGGTTTAAATGGATTCATTCTATTTTTAAATTAATTTGTAAGTGAGTTTAAAATTCTTTTTTGAATACAAAAATGTACTCGTGTTTAAATATAAAATAATCGCTATTTAAGGCCCTGTATGTCCAAATACCATTTTTGCCTAGCTTACCTTTATTTCCCTCTATATTTTTAACAATTATACCTTTTAATTTTGTTTTAAAGTTTCGTTTTATAGCGTCCATTAAATAAAACGACAATGGTATAACCTCTCCATTTTTATACACATCGCCAATTACTACAGCAAAATATCTATCTTTTGATAGATGACTTAATGTGTTTTTACAAACACCAATAAATGTGCGTACAAAAGTTGTTAAATCGCTTATTTTAGATAAGTCGTTTTGCTCTTCTGTAAATTTTACAATATCCAAATAGGGCGGGTGCATTATTATAAAATCAACTTCTTTTTTATTTAGTTTGGCTAACCCTTTTTGTATAGCTGCGCTTGTTTGTTGTTCATTAGTAACATCACACAAGCTAATTGAATAGTTGTTTTCAAATAATGAATCACTCATCTGTGAACCAACGTATTCAATCATTTTAGTATTAATATCTAAACCTATAAAATTTCTATTAAGTGTTTCGCATTCATACAATGTAGTCCCACTTCCCAAAAAAACATCTAAAACGGTTTCGCTTTCTTTTGTAAAACGTCGTATTAATTGTCTTGGTATCTGAGGAATAAAATTACCGTGATACATATTCCTATGTTTCCCCGATTTATCTCGCTCGTTTATTATCCATAACGAATTTACATCAATATCAAGTTCTTTCCACTCAGCTAAATTTAAGTCGTTATGTTTCATTACTCCTGCGCTCTCTTTTTAACCATCGTTAAAATAGTAGCAATAGCAACGGTTTCGCCAGTTTCGTCGTACACATCTACTAACCATTTTACTATACCTTTGGCTATATCTTCAGGCGTTTTCTTTTCTTGATCCACTTTTTCCTTACACGTAAAACGTACGCCAATAGTAGCTCCTGGATATACAGGTTTTACAAAGCGGCATTCGTCCAAACCATAATTTAATAATACAGGTCCTTTTTTAGCATCAACAAACAAGCCTGCTGCTTTACTTAGTATAAAGTAGCCATGCGCTACACGCCCTGTAAATATTGTACCTTCGAGCGATGTGGCGTCCATGTGGGCATAAAAATTATCGCCACTTACATTGGCAAAATTAGTTAAATCAGTTTCGGTTACAGTGTGTTTGGCTGTTATTAATGTTTCGCCTACTTGCAACTCTTCAAAGTAGCGTTTAAACGGATGCACATCAGTTTCAATAGTAGCTGCGCCGTATTGATATTGTTGTGTAATAGCAGTAATAGTGCTTGGCGAGCTTTGCAATGCGGTACGTTGCATATAGTGCATTACGCCACGCATACCGCCCATTTCCTCGCCTCCGCCTGCTCTACCTGGCCCACCATGTACAAGCATTGGTAGTGGCGAACCATGCCCTGTGCTTTCTTTGGCACACTCGTTATTGAGTATTAAAATACGTCCATTCATACACGCAGCTTCTACTACAAATTCTCTCGCAATACTATTGTTACCTGTAGTAATAGAGGTTACTAATGAGCCTTTACCTAGCTTCACTAACTCGGCAGCTTCATCGGTTGTAGTGTATGGCATAAGAGTACTTACTGGTCCAAAAGCTTCTATGTTGTGGCAGTCGGTGTTCTTAAATGGTGTTGAGTTGGCAAATAAAATTGGAGAGAAGAACGCACCTTCTAAAGAGTTGGCAGCTATTATATCTAAATTATTATAATTGCCATACACTATGTTTTGTGTTTTACTTAATAGTTCTACTTTTTCGGTAACTTCTTCTACTTGACTAATACCTGCTAATGCGCCCATGCGTACGCCCTCCGTTTGCGGGTTGCCCATAACTACCCCTCCTAAGCGTTTGCCTAATGCTATTTGCACATCTTCCATGCAGTTTTCGGGTACTATAAGGCGGCGTACAGCAGTACATTTTTGTCCTGCTTTTATGGTCATTTCTTTGGTAGCTTCTTTTATAAACAAATCAAATTCTATAGTGCCAGGTACAGCATCAAGCCCTAATACCATAGCGTTTAGCGAATCGGCCTCTAAGTTAAATGGTACGCTCTCGGCTAATATTTGTGGGTGTGCTTTAAGCATTTTGCCTGTATGCGCCGAACCTGTAAACGTTACTACGTCTTGGTTGCACACGGTGTCTAATATTCCGTTGGCACTACCGCATATCAATTGTAACGATCCTTCGGGCAGTATGCCACTAGCTATAATATCTTTGGCAACTAACTCTGTTAAAAAACTGGTAATGGTTGCAGGCTTAACAACGGCGGGCATTCCAGCCAATAAGTTTACGGCTATTTTTTCGAGCATGCCCCATACAGGAAAGTTAAATGCGTTAATGTGTATAGCCACACCTTGCTTGGGTGTGCATATATGTTGCCCTATAAATGTACCGTTTTTGCTCGATTTTATAGCATCTCCATCCACATGATACGGTAAATCGGGGAACTGACGGCGCAACGATGCGTAACTAAATAAGTTACCAATTCCACCTTCAATATCTATCCAACTATCAGCACGTGTAGCGCCAGTAGCGTACGATAGCGCATAGTATGTTTCTTTACGCTCTTGTAAATATAAGGCTAACGCTTTAAGCATACGTCCACGCTCTTGAAACGTCATTTTGCGCAACTTATGTCCGCCTATGGTGCGCCCGTAATTAAGTACGTCTTCAAAATTTATTCCTTTGCTTGTAGCTTCTGCTACTACTGCACCTGTTATGGCGTGGTGTAATTGTTGTCCTTCGCCCTCTCCTGCTGTCCAAGTGCCTAATACGTAGTTATGTAGTTTATTCATTGCTTTTGTTGTATGATATATGTTGTAAAACTTGATTGGGTGGTACTAGTGTTGTTGATTATCTTGCAAAAGCACATTAATCAACTATTTTTTTATTTGCGCAAATATAACACATAGTTTGCTTTAAATAATGAACTTTGGTTTTTGAAAGAGAGGGTTATCCCAAAATTAGCCGCTTTGAAATAATTTTTAAATTAAATACATACTTATTCAATCAATCTATTATTTTTGTGGAAAATGGTAGAATTAAGTACATTTTACTTAAAAATTCTTTTGTTTTAAAATATAGTATCAATTAAAACTAAACAAACAACATAAAATGGAAGTAGTATTACGATTTTTGCTCTTTTTGGTAGGAGCAGCAGCAGGTATAGGGTTTGCCTACATGCAATTACGCAAAAAAGCAGAGCAAGATGTGCGCTTAGATTCTGATAAATTATTAAAAGACGCCGAAGCTAAAGCTGAAAATGTTAAGAACGAACGTATTTTGCAAGCCAAAGAAAAGTTTTTACAACTTAAAAGCGAACACGAAAAAGCAGTAAATGAGCGTAACCAAAAAGTAGTGGTAGAAGAAAATAGAGTAAAACAAAAAGAACAAACCATTAATCAAAAATTAGACGAGCTCAAAAAGAAAGAAGCAGAAACTGAAAAGGTAAAAGAAAATCTTACCATTTTGACTGATGCCAATAAGAAAAAACAAGAGGAACTAGACAAAGCGAACCGCAAGCACCAAGAACAATTGGAACTTGTTGCTGGGCTAAAAGCCGAAGATGCAAAAGCACAATTAATAGAAAGCCTAAAAGCAGAAGCACGCACACAAGCATTTTCGTACATAAAAGATATACAAGAAGAAGCTAAGTTAAACGCTAATAAAGAAGCCAAAAAAATAGTTATACAAACCATACAACGTGTAGCTACTGAGCAAGCTATAGAAAATTCGGTATCGGCTTTTCCTATTGATAGCGACGAACTTAAAGGACGTATTATAGGTCGCGAAGGGCGCAATATACGTGCATTGGAAGCTGCTACAGGTGTAGAAATAATAGTAGATGATACACCTGAATCTATTTTACTATCGTGCTTTGACCCTATTCGTAGAGAAATTGCTCGTTTATCATTACACCAATTAGTAAGTGATGGGCGCATACACCCCGCACGTATAGAGGAAGTGGTAAATAAAACCAAAAAAATGTTGGAGGAAGAAATTTTGGAAGTAGGTAAACGTACCTGCATAGATTTGGGCGTGCATGGTTTGCACCCTGAGTTAATGCGTATGGTAGGTAAAATGAAATATCGCTCGAGCTACGGACAAAACTTATTACAACACTCCCGTGAGGTAGCTAACCTTTGCGCTATAATGGCTGCGGAATTGGGCTTAAATGTGAAGTTAGCAAAACGTGCAGGTTTATTACACGATATTGGTAAAGTGCCTGATGAAGAACCCGAATTGCCACACGCTATTTTGGGTATGAAATTGGCCGAAAAACATAAAGAAAACCCTGAGGTAATAAATGCAATAGGTGCGCATCACGACGAGATAGAAATGACCAGCATGCTATCGCCAATAGTACAAATATGCGACAGCATAAGTGGTGCACGCCCAGGCGCACGCCGCGAAATAGCGGAGCAATACATGAAACGATTAAAAGACTTGGAAGCTACTGCACTAAGCTACGAGGGTGTAACTAAAACATACGCTATACAAGCAGGACGTGAGTTGCGTGTACTAGTAGAAAGCTCATTAGTAAGCGACGAACGTGTAGCGCAATTAGCCAACGAAATTTCAGAAAAAATACAAACCGAAATGACTTACCCAGGGCAAGTAAAAATAACGGTAATACGTGAAACAAGGGCAATAGGTTACGCAAAATAATTTTTTTATACTATTTATTTAAAACACAATGTCCTTGGTTAAATAACCAAGGACATTGTGTTTTAAATAATAAATATGCATAGTGTAGTTTTAAAATTTTAATGTACTTTTAAAATACCATGAAAATAATTAAAAGAATTTTATTTTTATTTATTTTATTATCTACAGTTAGCAGTAGTTTTGCCACCCACATTGTAGGCGGTAATATGAACTATCGTTATTTGGGTAATAATAAATACGAACTTACGCTTACTATGTATAGAGATTGTGTTAATGGGCAAATTGGGTTTGATACACCTGCTAGCTTTGGCATATTTGATGTAAATAATGTGCTATTGTATGATATAAGAACATCGCCACGTAGTATTGTAAACATACCCCCATCGTTAGACGATTCGTGCTACAAACCACCTACAAACGTGTGTTACGAAAGAGCCATATACATTGATACCGTTACGCTTCCATTGCGCGTAGGCGGTTATCAAATAGTGTATCAACGTTGTTGTAGAAACAGTACTATACTTAATATTATTAGTCCATTAAGTACTGGTGCAACCTATATGGCTACTATTCCTACTGATACGCTTATAAGCAATATAAACAATAGTAACCCTGTATTTAAGGCATGGCCACAGTTGTTTTTGTGTGCAGATAAACCATTGGTGTTTGACCATTCAGCTACCGATTACGATGGCGACTCGTTGGTATATGAATTGTTTTTACCATTTACTGGGGCAGATCAAACTATACCACGCCCACAACCGCCCAATAACCCTCCTTACACTAGTATTCTTTGGCAAGCGCCATATAACACTACTAATATGATGGGCGGAGTAGCAATGGTTATTAATCCTCAGACAGGTTTACTTACCGCTACACCAAACATACAAGGACAGTTTGTAGTAGGTATTAAATGTAAGGAATATCGCAATGGAGTACTTATAAGCGAGACATTACGCGACTTTCAGTTTAACGTAGTATTGTGCCAAAAGTTTACCACCGCAGCAACCATAGTACCTATATTGTACTGTACTAATACTACGCCTGTAATAGTTGGTTTTGCTAACAATAGTACAGGTGCCAATGCCTATACGTGGAACTTTGGTAACACTACAACGGTAGCTGATACCTCTCAAGCAACGGCACCTTCTTACACCTATGCCGATACTGGATATTATAACGTACAACTTATTGCTTATGGTATAAAAAAAGGATGCAACGATACTATTATTAAAAAACTACACATAGCTACAAAACCACAAGCCACCGCAACATTTAATCGTGCGCCTTGCCAAGATACTGTAAAGTATAGTGCGCAGACTACTAATGCTGTTTATCCTGTTAGTTATAAATGGACACTTGGCGATGGCGCAACAAGCACCGATAGCACATTACAACATACCTACACTAACGCTACTAATTATACTGTGCAAGTTATAACTACCACTGCCAATGGCTGCACCGATACTATTACGCAACTACTAACTATACCCTCGCAAACGCCTTTAGTTACTGCTGATGTGGAGATGTGCAAATATACTAACACCCCGCTAAGTATTGCTAACTGCACCTCTCCAATTTGGAGTCCAAACACAGCTATTGATAATATAAATAGCTTTATACCAATAGTAAATCCATTACAAAACACTACGTATTACATTAATGCCAACACAACATCAAGCAATGGCGAAGTATGCCCACAACACGATAGTGTAATTGTTACGGTAAATAATTTGCCAATAGCAAGTATTAATTTTGATAAAGGAAATTGTAGTAGCACAATATCTATTAATAACGGTAGCACTACGCCCAATACAAGTATTACTTATGCTACTGTAAATTGGGGCGATGGAACTACTACCAACGGCACATACAACCATACCTACGCACAAGTAGGTTCTTATACAATAATGCTGTACATTACAGATAACAAGGGTTGCAAGGATACTACTACACGTAGTATAAATAATTTTAATTTACCCAAAGGAAAAAAACAAACCATTGTTTTATGCAAGGCACAATATTTACTAATTACAGCGCAACAAGCACAAGAGTATAATTGGTATCCTAACAAAAAAATA
>JACMRI010000030.1 GCA_014376525.1 Bacteroidia bacterium
AAAAATGTTATACCCATAAGACCTAACAGAAAATATGAAAGAGATATTAATAAATATAGACAAAGAACCAAACCAAAACAGTTCGCAAATAGGCGTGTAATCTAATGATAACAAGCAACGAGCCTTAACTTAATGACATTGCGCTTGCGGTAGCGGGGGGAGTAAAGTATCACCAGGTGTTATTAATAATACAAAGCCATCACCCGTTAAAAAACCTTAGTTTATATCTAAATAATGAGAGTCCTTTTAATGTTTTTTTTATGTAATTTTTGTAGTACTCTTAATGCACAAGTTTTACGAAGTGGAGTAATGAAGTGTAAACTTTATTCAGTCGATGACAGTTCATTCTATTTTCTTGAAATAGATTACTTTTCAAAAGAAAAAATTGCAATTACAAAAAAGAACACTCAAGGTATAATAGTTGAACAAGGTTATTTAAATCGAGTTAAGTCAAATATAAAGCATGAAAATTTTACAATAATATATTATGATGATTGCACATCTAGTCAAGGCATTATAACTGACGGATATAACTATTTTAATCCAATGTACTTATTTAAAGACACGGCAAAATTACTATATTATGACTATAGTAATTTATCGAGAGATGGAGATTGGATTATAAGTCAAATGAATGGAAAAAAAGACACTGTTAATTATAAAATTTTCTATCAACAACAAAGCGGAAAATTTTATTCTGTAATTATTGGTAAGTATGTATTTTATTATAAAAACGGTTTGATTTTTAAAAAAGGAGATAATAAGCACTTATTTGAAGACATTTTTAATGACAAGGCGAGTTACTATAATAAAAAAGGCGAATTAACTTCAGAGGAAAACGTTATATACTCACATGAAAATGGTAGGCTTTTTAAAATAGATAATTATTATACAAACAAAATTATTTTAAATTCAAAAATAGAAGTAAATGGCAAAGAAGAGTATCAATTTGACAAAGAGAAATTTTACAAGCGTTAGGTAATTAAGGGTCGGCGGGCTATACGGTTTGCTAAGTGTAGTTTAAAACTAAGCTTTAGTATTGGTTATAAACATAAAAACGGCTCGGGGCGCATTCCACGAATCCTTTGTAATAAAGGCTTCGATACCCCGCTCCCGCAAGCGTTGGGTAAACGTGCAGGCTACCGCAAGCGTCCCGCTTGTGGTTAAGTATCAAATAAAAAACTCTACATACATAGAGTAAGTTTACAAAAGTAAGTCTATGTATGTGGAGTAGGTTTATGGTAAAAGGGCAGTTCGCCGTTTTACGGCTTTTTTAAAAATATTGGGGTGCAAAAAGCCGTGTAGTACTAATAAAATAGATGGTTACAGAGTGTAATTGGGCGTGTTTTTACCTTTCGTTTGTGTATACTTTACTCACTTATATTGTTTGGTGGATTCAATTGATAAATGCAACACTATGCTACATTTTTTAATTTTTAGTTATGTAAGTAGTTACTCATTTAAGTGTAAATCGCTTTATTAACAAAGTAGTTTCACTAAGTCTTAAAGGTACAAATAGGGTTAAGTACAAAAAATATTTACTTAATATTTTTCATTATTTATTCTCCAACGATTTCCACAATTCATCAAAACTACGGGGTGCAGAAAGTGTATCGCTGTTGTGTTTTAAATAACGTTTGGCATTGCCTACTATAGTTACATTGGCGTGTACATCATTCATCTCATTTTCGGTTATTACGCCCTTATGGTGCAGTATGCGGGCTATAAATGTGAAGTGAGGTTCTAGGTACGTATTTAGTTTCCCTTGCGCATCAAAGTAATACATAAACGCTTTGGGCTTGGGTACAATGCAACTCAAAAATATACTTTCGTTAAGTGATAATTCACTTGGTTTTTTAGCAAAATAAAACTGGCTAGCCTCGCCTATACCATACACGTTAGGCCCAAATTCTATACTGTTCATATATACTTCGTACATTCTTTTTTTATTGCTAATGTGTAAATTTTCTATACACCATACTATAAGTGCTTCTTCGGCCTTGCGACTTACTGTTTTGTTACGGCTCAAAAAAATATTTTTAACCAACTGCATACTTATTGTACTTCCGCCACGTGCAAACCTACGCTCTTTATAATTTTGCGCTATAGATTTACGAAATGCTCCTTCGTTAAAACCTTTGTGCCACATAAAACTACCGTCTTCGCTGGTCATTATGGCTTGTTGCACATACGGCGATATACTTTCCAAACTGTAAAAATTAGGGTTGCTTACGCCTATTATTATGGAGCGCACAAACACTTCTTTTTCGTAAATAGCATGTGCAAACGCGCCGTTTATTTTACTAAAATCGGTAACGCCCATTTTGGTTATTTTTACATCTTGCGCTATCATTCGGCTCTCAAAGGTGCAACTGTCGGGCAATGCAGCGTTTAGTTTAAATTGCATTCGGTAGCCTAAATTACCACTACATTGCAACCCTTCAAAATTACTAAACATAGCCTGCGGCAATGCGTGTATAAAATTATTAGCCGTTGTTAATGGTACATTTACGCCTAACTCATATTGCTTTACTGGGCGCATTGTTATGCGTGCATAAGGTTTAAATACTAAGCCATTTACATTAGCAACGCTTGTACTGTCTATACCAAAACTAGTGGGTGTTATGCTTAGTTGTGCAGTTGTTGTGGCGTGTTGCACCAGTATAGGTGTAGTACTTAGGCGGTAATGTGCAACGGATAAATCAGTAACGCCTAGTGCCACGTCAAGTGTGGTTAGTTGGTTGCTTGTGGTACTGTTGTTTAATGCTATTTCGGCTTTTTTAAAATTGCATTTTACGTGTGTTAATTTTTCTATTATATATACGTCGGCATTGTTTCTGTTGCTTGTTAATGCTATGTTTCCACGCTTATTGTACTTGTCTATTTTACCATTTACGCTCCATGTGTTTCCACTAAAATCTTCGTTAAGCACACCTACTATAGTTCCGTTATTTATTTTTAGGGTATCCATAGTGTAGCCCAATTTTAATGTAGGGTGCGTATAGTTTATTTGCAAATGTTGGGCTTGCATAGTAGTAGGTAAAATGTCAAATAGCTTATCTATATAATTAGCAATGCGCACGTTATAAGCAGTTAATGTACTTGTACTATCGTCTGTTTTTTTATCTGTTAAAAATGAGTAATTACTTTCCTTACCATTAGTAACCATATTTACCGCAAGGTTAGATAATACTATGTTTTTTACCGAAATCTTGCGCAATAGCAGCAGTGCATTTACATCAATACTTATGTTTAAATTTTGCGCCGTAAATAGTGTGTCCTTCCCTTTGGGTATAATGTATATGTAGTTAAGTTGCGCTGTGCTTAGGTTGTTAATGTGTAAGCTATCGCTTACTATTTTTATGGCATAGCGTTGTTCTATGCTATTTATTTTTTTAAAATAATAATAATTTACAACACGTTGGCGTAGCAAATAAATGCTTGCAACGCTTGCTAATAAAGCAACGAAGAAAATTAAAATTATTTTTTTTAGTATGCGCATTTATTTAAAAAGTATAATAAACATGTAAACCCTTAAAACGGTTTTGTTTACTGGTTACTCTTAGCCCACAGTTTTAAACGTGGGCTATGATTTTTGTTGCAATTATTTTTTTAATGCGTTGCGTACTCTTATGTCTTGTAATACTTTTTTTGTGTTCAACGAAAAATCGCTATTCATTATCCATGAATAATAACCTAGGTCGTTTAAGAACACTTCGGTTACTTTGCGCCCTTTGTGTTTACCAAAATTAAATACTTCCTCGCCACTGTTGTTTCGTATTACACGCCCCGCAAAATCTATATTATTATTCATTTTACAAAACTCACCAAGAGCTTGCATATCATTAACAATAGGTATGCTGGTTACGCCTGCTTTGCTGGTGTGTTCTACTCCATCATAACGTTGCAATTGGGCTAAAAACACTTCGTACGTAGCTGTTATATCGGCTTCGGCGCTGTGTGCATTTATTAGTTCTTGCCCGCAATAAAACTTATAGGCAGCTTTTAATGTGCGGGGTTCCATTATATGAAAAATATTTTGCACATCTATAATACGGCGGTCTGTCATATCAAATTCTAACTCGGCACGCAGGAACTCTTCAATTAACAAAGGCACATCAAATTTTATACAATTGTAACCACCCAAATCGCAATTAGTTAAAAATTGCAGTAAGGTGTTCGCTTGCTCCTTAAACGTAAGTTCGCTGGCTACATCTTTATCAAATATACCGTGTATTAATGAAGTTTCGTAAGGTATAGCCACTGTAGGGTTTACACGCACGGTGTGTATGTCGGTAGTGTTGTCTACGTTTACACGCAGTATAGATATTTCTACTATTCTATCTCGTGCAGGTTCAACGCCTGTAGATTCAATATCAAAAAATGCTAATGGTTTGGTTAAATGTAATTTCATTATGGAGTTTTTTTTTAAAATAAATATAAACTAATTAGTACTATGTAGTATAGCTTGTGTAGCGCCTGTACGTTGGCTTACAAAGGTTTTGGCATTGATGCAAAGTTGTGTATAATAATTTACATCGGTAATTAATTTTAGCACTGTTAGTTCTAATTCGTTAGCAGTAGTTACGCTCACTGCGCTGTGTGTGGCTAAGAGTTCTTGTATTTCGTAAAACTTTGCGTGCTTAGGCCCAAACACTACAGGTATGCCATATACTGCTGCTTCCAACGTGTTGTGTACTGCCTTGCCAAAACCTCCACCTATGTAGGCTATGTGTGCCATACTGTATAATGATGATAACATTCCCACGTTATCAATTATCAAAACGTTACTTTCTATACCTGCGTTGTAGCTACTGTATTTGCTTACTTTATAGTTGCTAAACAATTCCAATAACGCATCAACATTGGCAGTAGTTACATTATGCGGAGCAAATATAAGTTTGTAATTGTGTTGCAACTCAGCGTTGTTTTTATAAATATGCAACCACATAGCTTCGTCTACACTCCACGAACTGCCTATTACTAGTAGCTTCTTGCCTTGTGCAAATTGGTTTACAATAGCTATAGGTTGTGCTTGCGCGGCTATACTTTGTACCCTATCATACCGAGTATCGCCCACTACAGTATGTTGCGCAATACCAATGGTGGTAAGCAACTCAGCCGTTTGTGTGTTTTGTGTAAAATAATTAGTAATGTGTTTAAGTTGGTTTGCAAACCACTTGCCGTACCATTTAAAAAAATACTGATTAGGGCGAAATAGTGCGCACACGTAGTACGTAGGTATGTTGCGTGTGTGTAGTATATGTATGTAATTAAACCAAAATTCGTACTTTATAAAAAACACTTTGGTGGGTTGTATAGCGGTTATAAATTGTGTTGCATTGTGCAATGTATCCATAGGCAGGTAGCACACCACATCTGCCAAAGGGTAGTTTTTGCGCACCTCGTAGCCACTCGGGCTAAAAAATGTAACTACTACTTGTGTTAATTTATTTTTGAGTTTTAGGGCTTCTATAATTGGGCGTGCTTGTTCAAATTCGCCCAACGATGCACAATGAAACCAATACGTTTCCGTGCCATTGGGTTTAAAATTAGCCAACTGCGCCCATACGTTTTTACGACCAAGTACAAATAATTTTGCCTTAGTGTTAAATAACGCAATTACTCTTATAATTGTGTAATATGCCAGTATAAATAGGGTGTAGATGTTGCGCACGTGGTGGTTATAATTTACTCATCAACTCCAATTCAACTTTTAACTTTTTAGTAAGCGAATTTACTACTAAATTATACGAATTGTCTATCCATGTTTTTAGGTCTTGGTCGGTATAATCGGCATCTAATTGTACGGTGTTCCAGTGTTGCTTATTCATGTGCCAGCCTGCTTCTACGCCATGGTATCGCTCACGTAATTCTACGGCTAATTCGGGGTCGCATTTTAGGCTTACCGATTTGCCTTGGCTTATACTTGTTAGCGCAAACATTTTTCCCATTACTTTAAATACGAGTGTATCGTTATCAAACGGTAAGGTTTCTTCTACCCCTACTTTGCTTATACAATAGGTACGTAAGTCTTCTAAATACATTATAAATTAAGGGTAGCTAAATGCTGTTGAATAGTGGTAAATGTACCCAATGGTTTTATGTAGTTAATAAAATTCTCTAACCGGTCTAACAACGGCTTTCCGCAGGGATTTTTAGTATAATTAGGTAGTGCATAACTACTAATATCTGCAAACTCGTGTGGGTGAAAATATACGTTGAGTATGCCGTCTTTAGCCAATGTAGTGGCGCATAGCCAATTATAAACAACAGGTTTTACGTTTTTAAAACTTAACCAAAATAAAGGAAAACGTATAACAGGACTTACCGAAGCAGGCACTATAGTAAGTTGTTCTTTGGTGTGAATATTTCGTGGTTCAAAAAAATGATTGTATCTACCTGGTATATACGTAGGATTAAGGCTGGAATTATACGTATAGCCAGCGTTTACAACATCGGTATTGCTCACTGCTGCCATACGTGCCATACGAAAACCTGTTACTTTTTGCCCCGATATTTCTTCTAAAATTATTCTTGATTGCAATAAATCTTGCACATTAAAACTAGAATGATACAAACCATGCGATGCTACCTCGTGGCTTTGTGCGATGCGTTTTACAATGTCTTTGTTGTGGTTAGCATAATTGGCTGTTATAAAAAATGTAGCCGTAATTTGGTGCTTATGCAATACATCCAACAAAGGCAATACGCCCTCGTTGGCTTTACTTAATTGTTCATGTAACGGAATGTGTTGCCCATATTCCAAGGGCATATCAAACTCTTCTAAATCAAACGAAAGGCAAA
>JACMRI010000031.1 GCA_014376525.1 Bacteroidia bacterium
TAAAAAAACACCAGAAATGTCTATTACACCTAAATTTCGTTTTAAGCTGTATTTCGTCAGCAATATCAAAAAAAAATTCAGCGCCTATTCCCAATACACACTTTTTAGTTATAAAAGTGTTGTATATAATAGGTGCACCTATCACTATTCGTTTAGCTATCACTTTTTGTGTTAGGTAAGAATCTGGTATAATAAATTTAACTTGAGCAGTAGTTTTGTACTGCCCAAATCGTATACCCGTACTTATATATGATTTATTACTTGTGCGCAAGTTAAAAAGCAATCCAAACATTGGCGCTACACCAAAACTTATACTACGCACACTTAGTTTGTCGGAGTTAGTATTTACATTTTGTAACCCACCTATGTTTATTTGGCTTTGCACCATAGTTTCTAATGCTATAGTAGCGCGCTTGTTGGCATATAATTCTTGCCCATATAAGTTTATATTCAGAAAATAAAATAGTGCTATTAGGTGTAGTTTTTTCATTAACGTTTATGGAATATAACGAAGCTTTGTTAATTTCTAACAAATCTTTGTTGGATTAAATTATTTTTTTACTCACAATTAAATATAATACCGAAATAATTTGTCTTAGAATCATTAAAATTAACTTAGTTTAAAATTTAAAATTATCATATTTTAAACTTAGGTTTTAATCTAGAAAATAGCCTACGTATCAATTAGGTTATCAAACATTTACCCCACTACTATATTTACAATTTTACCAGGTACTACTATTATTTTTTTGAGTTCTTTGCCTGCTATTTGTTTTAGTACATCAGCATTGGCAAGTACTATTTTTTCTATTTCTTCTTTATCAATACCTAAGGCAATGTCTAAATTCATACGCATTTTTCCATTGATAGATATTGGGTAGGCAAAACTATTTTCTACCAAATAACTTTCGTTAAACACAGGAAACCTAGCTGTAGCAATACTTGTAGCGTTACCACATACACTCCACAATTCCTCGGCTATGTGCGGTGCATAAGGCGAAAGTAAAATACTTAACTGTTGCACAATTTCTTTTTTGTTGCATTTAAGTTCATTCAATTCGTTTACACATATCATAAAACTACTTACCGATGTATTAAACGAAAAACGCTCAATATCTTCGGTTACTTTTTTAATGCACTTGTGTAACGCTTTGTATTCGGCAGGTGTAGGGGTTTCGTTGGTTAATAATAATAAGTCGTTTTGGTCATATACCAAGCGCCATAGTTTTTTAAGGAAACGTAATACACCTTCAATACCGTTGGTATTCCACGGTTTGGCTAGTTCCAATGGACCTAAAAACATTTCGTACAAGCGTAATGTATCTGCACCATACTGCGCACATATATCATCGGGGCTTACTACATTCCATTTAGATTTTGACATTTTTTCTACTTCAACGCCGCACACATATTTATCCTCTTCTAACATAAACTCAGCGTTAGCGTACTCTGGCAACCATTTGCGAAAAGCATCAATATCTAATACATCGTTACGCACAATATTTACATCTACGTTAAGTGCTGTTATATCGTGTTGCTCACGCAGATTATAACTTACAAAGGTATTGGTGTTTTTAATACGATACACAAAGTTACTACGTCCTTGTATCATACCTTGATTAATCAATTTTTTAAAGGGTTCTTCAATACCCACAAAACCTCTATCAAACAAGAACTTAGTCCAAAATCGTGCGTATAGCAAATGCCCTGTGGCATGTTCGCTACCTCCTATGTACAAATCTACTTCTTTCCAATAATTAAGAGCTTCTTTGCTTGCAAATTCATTGGCATTTTGCGAGTCCATGTATCTAAAAAAGTACCACGAACTACCCGCCCAACCAGGCATTGTGTTGGTGTCGTAGTTCCAGTTTTCGGCACGTGCAAGTGGTGGTTCGCCTGTTTCGGTAGGTAAGTATTTATCTATCTCGGGCAGTACCAAAGGTAGCTTATCATTGGGCAATAAAGTAGGCATGCCTTGTGCGTCAAACTCCACTGGAATAGGCTCTCCCCAGTAGCGTTGGCGGCTAAATATAGCATCGCGCAGGCGATAATTTATTTTACCTTTGCCTAGCTGGCGTTGCTCTATTTCTGTTATAATTTTATCAGTAGCTTTTTTAACATCCAATCCGTTCAAAAAATCGGAATTAATAAGTGTACCCTCCTTGGCTTCGTAAGCTTCTGCGGTAATATCTCCGCCCAAAATAACTTCGGTTATTGGCAAATTAAAATGTTGTGCAAATGCGTAATCTCGGCTATCGTGCGCTGGTACTGCCATTACAGCTCCTGTGCCGTAACCCGCAAGAACGTAGTCGCCCACCCATACAGGTATAGCTTGCCCTGTAAATGGATGTTGCACATACGCTCCAGTAAACACGCCCGATACATGTTTTACGTTGGTCATGCGCTCACGTTCGGTGCGGTTTTTAGCTATAGTAGCATACTCATTTACAGCGGCACGGTGGGCAGATGGTACTATACTTTGTAACAATTCGTGCTCAGGCGAAAGTGTTACAAAACTTACTCCAAACACCGTGTCGGGGCGGGTTGTAAACACTTCTATTACTTCTTTATTGGGAGCATCTATTACATTAAATTTTAAGGATGCGCCTTTAGATTTCCCTATCCAATAGCGTTGAATTTCTTTGATAGATTCGGTCCAATCCAAGTTATCTAAACCAGTAAGCAAACGCTCCGAGTAGGCAGATATACGCATGCTCCATTGGCGCATTAAGCGTTGTTCTACTGGGTGTCCGCCACGTTCGCTTAGTCCGTCTTTTACTTCGTCATTAGAAAGTACAGTACCTAAATTAGGACACCAGTTTACACGTGAGTTTGCCAAATACGTCATACGATAGTGCAATAAAAATTGTTGCACTTCGCTATCGCTTAATTGGTTAAATTGTGCGGGGGTAAGTAGTGGCGTATCTTCGTCGCATACGGCTTGTAAGCCTATGTTACCTTGAGTTTTAAGTAGGACTAATAAGTCGTTAATATTGGCAGCTTTATTATTTTTAACATCGTACCAACTGTTAAACAACTGCCCAAATATCCATTGTGTCCATTTGTAATAATTGGGTTCGGAGGTTTTTACTTCTCGCGACCAATCAAACGAAAAGCCTATTTTATCTAATTGCTCACGGTAGCGTGCTATGTTGTGTGTGGTAGTAATGGCGGGGTGTTGCCCTGTTTGTATAGCATATTGCTCAGCAGGCAAGCCAAACGAATCGTAGCCCATTGGGTGCAATACGTTAAAGCCTGTGTGGCGTTTGTAACGTGCGTATATATCACTGGCTATGTAACCTAACGGGTGCCCTACATGCAAGCCTGCTCCACTTGGGTAAGGAAACATATCCAATACATAATATTTAGGTTTTGTGCTGTTGTTTTCGGCTTTAAATGTTTGGTTAGCAGCCCAGTGTTTTTGCCATTTGGCTTCTATGGTTTTGAAATTGTATTGCATTGTATGTATAAATATAGATATGTATATATAAATAGTAAATTAGCTCAATATAGCCGTTATCTCATTACCTTGTATCTGCACCGAAATATGTTCTTGTAATGTAGTGGCTAATGATAAACCTGTGTAGTTGGGCATAATGCAATAGTTGCGGTGGTCTCTATTAACCAACACTGCCAAGTGTATGTTTTTAGCACCTTTATCCATAATAGCAGCAAAAGCTAGTGCCATGGTATAACCAGTGTTAAGCACGTCGTCCACTAGTATTACAGTTGAGTTGTGTAAAGATGTATTGGTATCTATTACAAATTTATTATCAGTAATGGTAGCATTTACAAGCGTTATATTTTTGCCCAATGCAATAAGTTGCTGTTGCAAAATAGTAGCAATATGTAAGCCGTTAGCGTGCATACCTATAAGTGTTATGGTACTATTTTGTGTAGTGTTTTCGGCTATTTGGTAACTTATGCGTTGTAGTTTATGTGCTACTTGCGTAGGACTTAGTATTTGTTGTACGGGCATTGGTATATTTTGGTTTTTTGTCAAATGTACGTATTTTTTATAATTTATTTTTACTACAATTGAGCATGCTTCATGGATACTAATATTATAAAATATTGTTCATATCCTTGTTAGTATTATTAGTGCTAATACTTTTGTAATAGTTGGTATTGGTGTGTATTATTGTAAAAAACAGAAACTAATAATACTGCATATTTTATTAATGAAATTAACACCTTATTTGTATATATATATACTCTTTGCTTTAAGTGCTTGCACGCATTCCAACAGTAAAAATACGGTAGAAAAACTCCCTACACCTACATTGGCAATACCTGCCAACGATAGTGTGTTTAACCCAACACTTACCGCACAAGAAAAACAATTGCAACTTAGCATTGATTCGTTTTACACCAAAGCTTACTTACGTGGGGCTTACAATGGCTCCGTGCTTATTACTAAAAACAATAGAGTGCTTTATAATAAGTCTTTCGGTGTAGCAAACAAAAAAGAAAATATAGCTCTTAAACCTACTACATCGTTCGAATTAGCAAGTGTTAGTAAGCAATTTACCGCCATTGCAATATTAAAACTATACGAGCAAGGCAAACTTAACTTGGGCGATAGTGTGGGCAAGTACATTAGTAATTTCCCATACAAAGGCGTGTTGTTGTTGGATTTATTAAACCATCGTTCGGGCTTACCCAACTACACTAATTTTTGTGCGGATTATATAAAAGTAAGAGATACGCTCTTAAGTAACTCTGCCGTAATACAGTTAATGTGTACCAAAAAACCATTGCCACAAGGCAAACCCAATGGAAGATTTACCTATTGTAATACCAATTATGTAGTGTTGGCGCGCATTGTAGAGCTGGTGTCGGGCTTGGACTTTCCTACTTATATGCACCAACAAATATTTGCTCCTTTGGGTATGCGCAATTCGTATATTAAAAACAAGCACAATGCCTATGCAGCCAATGAGGCCGTGGGTTACAACACTCGCTACACCGTATATGGTATAGATATGCACGACGGTGCTTATGGCGACAAAGGCGTATTTAGCAGTGTACAAGACATGTATGTGTGGGATAATATGCTACGTGGCAATTCGTTTTTAAAACAAATTACTTTAAAAAAAGCATTTACACCCTATAGTTTTGAACGTGATGGTAAGCGCAATTATGGTCTTGGTTTTAGAATAACTTTAAACGATGACAAACGGCCTGAACTCATTTATCATAACGGTTGGTGGCATGGCTATCGTACATTATTTTACAAAAACTTGCCTAATGATATTATGATAGTTTCGTTACAAAATACTACTGGTAAATTTGTGTACAATATAAAACCAATAGTTGCATTGTTAACTTCGGGTGCAACTACCAATGCACAAGACTTAGACGAATAAATAAATTAAATTACCTTTGAACACGAGGGCAACATTAATTACGAATTATGTTTAAAAAACTAAGCATTTACAAATAGTAAATAATCATACTTAAAAACTTAAAAAACAGATTACAATGAATTGGAAATTTTGGCAAAAAAAAGAAACTAAGAAACCTGCAGTAAAAAAATCGTTTATGAGGGAATGGCTCGATGCCATAGTGTTTGCCGTAATTGCAGCAACTATTATTCGTACGTTTTTTATAGAGGCATTTACTATACCTACTTCGTCAATGGAAAAATCGTTGTTAGCTGGCGACTTTTTATTTGTGTCCAAAATTAATTATGGCGCTCGTATACCCAATACACCTATTGCATTTCCGTTTGCCCACCACACTATGCCTCTTACTACAGATATGCCAGCATACTCACGTATTATAGAGTTGCCATATATGCGTTTGCCAGGCTTTCAAAAAATAAAAAATAACGATGTGGTAGTGTTTAATTATCCTATGGAAGATTTTAGACCTACTGATAAAAAAGAAAATTATATAAAACGTTGTGTAGGTATACCAGGCGATGTAATGCAGGTGAAAAACGGAATATTGTTTGTGAACGACAAGCAAGCAGATATGCCCGAAAAACTACAATGGCTATACCACGTAAAAACCGATGGTACTGATTTTAACAGTAAAGTATTACGCAAACTAGAAATTACAGAAGGCGGAAAGGCAAGCCAAATGGGCGATTATTCGTTTCCATTAACCAAAAGTGGTATTGACGAAATAAAAGGATTTAGTATAGTAAAAGAAGTAAATGTAATGTTTAAACCACAAGCAGAATACTCCGATTATATTTATCCGCACGATAGTATATGCCCTTGGAATGTGGATTGGTTTGGTCCTATAAAAGTTCCTGCCAAAGGCTTAACCGTAAAGTTAGATGCAAAAGGTATAGCATTTTATAAACGTGCTATTGAAGCCTACGAACACCACACCTTTGCGGTAGTAAACGGACAAGCTATAATAGATGGTAACGCCGCTGCAGAATATACATTTGCTATGGATTACTATTTTATGATGGGAGATAATAGACACAACAGTGCCGATTCTCGTTTTTGGGGTTTTGTACCTATAGACCACATAGTAGGCAAGGCGGTATTTGTATGGCTAAGCCTTGACCCCGATCCCGAAATAAGTGTTTTTAGCAAAGTTCGCTGGAAACGTATGTTTAGGTTTATTAATTAAAAGTAAACAGCTTATCAATATAAAACGCCTACTCAATTATAATTGAGTAGGCGTTTTATATTGATAAGCTGTAAATTATTACTTGGCACTAAGCTTAAATATAAACAGATTTAAGTTTTAACTATTTTTGATAAAATATATAAACGATTTTTGTTTTGTTTAAATGTTAAAATTAGATTTTGATACTAATCTACAGTAATTAACTTTTTAGTTAGTTATTAGTACTCTTTAGTTAATAAACTTAAATAAATTGCAAAAACTATCTGCATCAAACAATTAAAAATATTACTTTTGCAACAAATTAAAAATTAAACTCTAACCACAATTAATTAACTATTATGCAAAAAAGCGTAGGCAAAATTGTACAAGTTATTGGTCCTGTTATCGATATTCGTTTTGATAAAGAAGGTGCCGAATTACCTAAAATACTAGAAGCATTAGAAATTTCGCGCGACAACGGAACCAAAATAGTGTTGGAATGTCAACAACATATTGGAGAAAATACGGTACGTGCAATAGCAATGGATTCTTCGGAAGGTTTGTTTCGTGGTATGGAAGTTACGGCCAAAGGCTCGCCAATATCTATGCCTGTAGGCGAGCAAGTAAAAGGTCGTTTGTTTAACGTAGTAGGCGAAGCTATAGACGGTATTGGTAAAATTGATTATAATTTTGGTTCGGCATCAATACACCGCGACCCGCCAAAATATGCCGATTTATCAACTGCTACCGAAATATTATTTACAGGTATTAAAGTTATAGATTTATTAGAGCCGTATGCCAAAGGTGGTAAAATTGGTTTGTTTGGTGGTGCAGGTGTGGGTAAAACCGTACTAATTATGGAACTTATTAATAATATTGCTAAAGGTTACGAAGGCTTATCAGTTTTTGCTGGTGTAGGCGAACGTACAAGAGAGGGCAACGACTTATTACGTGAGATGATAGAATCAGGCGTTATTAAATACGGCGAAGCATTCCAACACAGCATGGAACAAGGCGGTTGGGACTTATCAAAAGTAGATATGACCGAATTAGCAAAATCTCAAGCTACATTGGTATTTGGACAAATGAACGAGCCTCCTGGAGCACGTGCACGTGTTGCATTATCTGGTTTAACTATGGCGGAATATTTTCGCGATGGTGATGAGCAAAGTGGTGGACGCGACATCTTATTTTTTGTTGATAATATATTCCGTTTTACACAAGCAGGATCAGAGGTATCGGCTTTGTTAGGACGTATGCCATCTGCAGTAGGTTACCAACCTACATTATCAACCGAAATGGGATTAATGCAAGAGCGTATCTCATCAACTAAGCGTGGTTCTATTACATCAGTACAAGCTGTGTATGTACCTGCCGATGATTTAACAGACCCTGCTCCTGCTACTACATTCTCTCACTTAGATGCTACTACTGTATTAAGTCGTAAAATTGCTGAGTTGGGAATATATCCTGCGGTTGATCCATTAGATTCTACTTCGCGTATTCTTGACCCTAAAGTAATTGGTGCTGAACACTACGGTTGTGCACAACGTGTAAAAGAATTATTACAGCGTTACAAAGAGTTGCAAGATATTATTGCTATTTTGGGTATGGACGAACTAAGCGAAGAGGACAAAATGGTGGTATTACGTGCACGTCGCGTACAACGTTTCTTATCGCAACCATTCCACGTGGCCGAGCAATTTACAGGTTTGAAAGGTGTGTTAGTAAACATAGACGAAACCATTAAAGGATTTAACATGATTATGGACGGTAAAGTAGACCAGTACCCTGAAGCAGCATTTAACTTAGTAGGTAATATTGAGGAAGCAATTGCTAAAGGCAAAAAAATGTTAGCCGAAGCTAATTAATACAATTCTCAACTATGAAACTAGAAATAATAACACCCGACAAAAGTTTGTTTAGCGGCGATGTAAAACTGGTACAATTACCAGGAAGCAACGGTAGTTTTGAATTACTAAATAACCACGCTCCACTTATAGCAACACTTAAAGCAGGTACAATAAAAATAGAAGAATTGCAAAGTGCTACACAACACACTTTTGTTATAAACGGTGGTGTTATTGAAGTAAATAATAATAAAGCAATAGTGCTAGCAGAGTAATTTTTAGTGACAATATTTTAAAAAAAATAAAACAGCCCAGTTATTTATTTAACTGGGCTGTTTTTACTAGGTATAAACTAATTATATGAAACATTGACCTAAATTCTCATTTGTTTACTTACTTTTAAGCTATTACTAAATCAACCGCATAAAAAATGCGCTATCCTAACTAAACCAGTGAATATTAAACCTTGCTGTTATAAGAACACTTTTAACAATAAGCTAAAAAAACACTTAATTTTATAACAAATATTGGGTCACAATCAAATTTTGGGGAGTAGACATCTAAGCGAATAATTTTTGCAGCCTAAACAGAAAAAAATTCACATCAGTTACTCCTCTTAAATTTGCTCTAAAGTTTTTTATTTTAGAGTTAAAAGATTCAGCATTTGCA
>JACMRI010000032.1 GCA_014376525.1 Bacteroidia bacterium
AAACCAACAACATAAATTTTGCTACTGGTATAGATGTAAGCTTACTATGCGCTGGCACTTATTTATTAAAACTAAACAATGCCAACACAAGTATTATAAAGCGTTTTAATAAACTGTAACAAGAACTTAATGAAACCTAAACGTATTTTATTTGCTGCAGTAGATACCAACTATCGCATGGCACATTATGCCAAGTTTATAGCAACGCAATTGCCCAATACTCTAAAGGCAGATACGTTTTCAAAAGTAGTATTACCTCCTAATCATTACGCCACAAGCTATACTTACACTTGTCCAATATACGAATGGAGCGCTTTGCGAACATATATATATTGCGCTTGTTTTTTTGTATATAGTTTGTGTGTGTATGATGTGTTTCATTTTATAGCAGGCGAAAATATACTTACTCGCAAGTTACGCAAGTTAGAATTAAGTATATATCAATTGCTTGGAAAGCGAGTAATAATGCACTTTGCAGGGGCTGATGTTCGCTCCAATAATTACATCGATTGGAAACGAGAACATATTGTGGAATATTTATCAGGAGTTAAAAACACCAATTACACGGAACCTTTTCAGGACGCATTAATAAAAAACGCACGTAAGTACGGTAATGCTGTGTTGGTGTCCACACCCGACATGTTGGATATAATTCCTGAAGCCACTTATTACCCTGTAGTATTAGATATGGAGCAAGTAAACATCAAGTTAGAAAAAAGTACGAAAAAAATAAAAATTTTGTATTCACCATCGAGCCACCGCACTAAAGGAAGCGATTACATACACATGGCGTTGGAAGCTATTTTAGCAAATAATGCTAATGATGTAGAACTTATAACACCTAGTAAATTAATTACCAATACCAACCAATACTCCCTAACTCGTTACGAATTGTTGCAGCAAATGAGTCAAGCACATATAGTAATAGACCAATTAATAATAGGTTGGTATGGTTTAAAAACCATAGAAGCGTTGGCTTTAGGTTGCGAGGTTGTATGTTACATTGATGATGCCTATGCGCACAATTTATTTGATAACTGTCCGATACACAATGCTAACGTAAATAACCTACAAGGGGTTATACAAAGCGTTATACACAAAGTAAAAGCCAATAAACTATTACCCAATACTCAAACTATACAATGGGTAAAAAAACATCATACCATTGAACAAAATAACACTGCCCTTAAAAAAGCATGGGGAGTTTAGATTTTAATGTGGTAGATTGCCACAAAATTTAAAAGCTATAAATAAAAAATGCACTTTAATTTAATTCTCACATAATGATAACTACTTAACTAAGCTCCTTGCGCCAATCTATATAGCCTTTTATTGCCATTAGTACAAACAATATAGAGAGCAAAGCAGTGGGCAATAAGTCTTTTTGCACGTACATGTATATGTATATACTATCTGCCACTATCCACAGCAGCCAATGTTCTAGTTGTTTGCGTGCCATCATATAAGTAGCCACAAGACTCATGCTCGCCGTTAAAGCATCTAACCAC
>JACMRI010000033.1 GCA_014376525.1 Bacteroidia bacterium
TCATCAAGCATTGTAACGTTAATAGATAAATTAAAGCCCGAAAATCAAATTCAAAAAACATTTTCGGCTCGCTTTACTGGTTTTAGCAAAGACGAAGGCGAGTATATAGCCGCAGTGGTAGCCGCCAATAATGTACAATCGCACGAAGTTTTTTTAACGCCCCAATTGCTTAACACACAGCTTAATCAAGTATATCATCATCAAGAGCAACCTTTTGGTAGCACAAGTATAATAGCCCAGTGGGAAGTAATGAAACTGGCTAAGCAACATAACGTAACCGTATTGCTTGACGGGCAAGGAGCCGATGAATTATTGGGCGGATACAACCATTATTTTTATAATTATTATAGCGGTTTAATGCGTACCAATAGGCAAGAGTTAGCAGTGCAACAAGCGCACTATTTGGCATTAAATAATAAAGTATATGATTGTGGTAATAATTTTATGTTGCACTCGTACTTTCCGCAATTGCGTAATAACTTACGTACTATCAAAAATAAATTCAGTACCCCTCATTACTTTAAACAATTTGATAATGAGTATCTCAACCAACACAAAAATACGCCGTTCAAAACTGGTTTTATAACCGACTTAAACCAAGCCTTATACCATTCTACCATGCAAGGTGGCTTGCAGAATTTATTGCAGTATGCTGATAGAAATTCTATGGCACATAGCCGTGAGGTACGCTTACCGTTTTTAAACTATAAATTAGTAGAATTTATATTTTCGTTGCCTGACGAACTAAAATTACACAATGGCTGGACTAAATATATACTTCGCAATAGTATGAATAACATACTACCCAACAAAATATGCTGGCGCAAAGAAAAAGTAGGTTTTGAACCACCTAACTATAAATATATAGACAGAGATGTAGCAGAAAATAGCAAAAACATTTTATTAAAACACAACATACTTAACAAAAATAATGTTTCCACTGGTTTGGATTGGGAATATTACCAAGTAAGTAAATTGTTTGATTAAAATTAGTTTAGAATATATTTTTTGCGAGTAAAATTTAATTGCAGTTAAATTTGCAGTTAAATTTTACTAGTGCAAGTTTTTAGAAAATTACCTCGCACCAAGGTGTTTGTAGGGTTACTTTATTACCTTCAAGCGGTTGTACGTGTCCAATGATTTTGGCATCAATATTAAATGATTGACTAATGGCAATAATATCAAGGGCTGTGGCATCATCAGTATATATTTCCATACGATGCCCCATGTTAAATACCTTATACATTTCGTCCCAAGAAGCAGAACTTTGCTCACGTATAAGGTTAAACAAAGGGGGTATATCAAACATATTATTTTTAATAATGTGTACGTTGTTAGTAAAGTGCAATACCTTGCTTTGCGCACCACCACTGCAATGCACAATACCGTCTATTTTGGCACGATAATTTTTTAGTATTTCTTTAAATACAGGCATATATGTACGTGTAGGCGATAGTACTAATTTGGCGGCATCAACACTAAGGGTATCGTTTATAGTTATTTTGTCGGTTAATAATTTTTGTCCGCAGTATACTACTGCTGGGTTTAAGCCATTGTCATACGTTTCGGGAAACTGGTTGGCTACGGCTTTGCTAAATACATCGTGGCGGGCAGATGTTAGACCGTTGCTACCCATACCGCCATTATAGTGGGTTTCGTAAGTGGCTTGCCCGTATGATGCTAAACCTACTATTACATTACCAGCTTTTATGTTATGGTTACTTATTACGTCCTTACGTGGCATACGAGCAAATACCGTAGAATCTACAATAATAGTACGTACAAGGTCGCCTACATCGGCAGTTTCGCCACCTGTGCTGTGTATACCTATGCCATGGTCGCGGAGTTGTTGCAGTAGTTCCTCAGTACCATTTATTATTTCCGAAATTATTTCGCCAGGTATTAAACGTTTGTTGCGTCCTATAGTACTGCTTAATAATATGTTATCTAAAGCACCCACACATAGTAGGTCGTCAGTATTCATTACCACGGCATCTTGCGCTATGCCACGCCATACGCTAATGTCGCCAGTTTGTTTCCAATAGGCATAAGCCAATGATGATTTTGTACCTGCACCATCCGCGTGCATAATGTTACAAAATGCTTCATCACCAGCGGCTATGTCGGGTATTATTTTGCAAAATGCTTTAGGGAAAATTCCTTTATCAATGTTTTTTATGGCATTGTGCACATCTTCTTTTGATGCTGATACACCACGCTGATTATATAAGTTATCGCTCATTAAAATTTAAAACTAATCTATATTTAATTTAAACTAACTGTTGGTTTTTTCAAAATTAGTACTTTATTTTTACCAAGATGTGTAACGTTTCCTTATTTATTTCTACCCATCATTGCCACCACCTTATTTGCCCAATGGCTAGGTGTGTAGCTATTGCCTAATACATTGCTTTGTAAGCTCATTGCGCTTAATTCGGCAGTGGATAATTGAGTGCATTTTAGTAGTGCGTTTTTTAAGCTTTCTAAGTTGTTGGCTTCGCATTCAAAACCATTAGCGGTGGTTAAAAATAATTCTTTAGCACCTACTGCATTACTCAACACCATAGTAAAACCTGCAGCTGCAAACTCATGCGCCACTACACCCCAAGGCTCAATGATACTGGGTAGTACAAACACATCAGTATCTTTTATAATTTGTTCCATTACTGCAGGTTGTACAAAACCAAAATGTTTTATACGCGGATGTATGTTGGCTGCATGGTGGCTTGGTGAAGCTGACGCAATAGTTCCTGTGCCTACACACCACAGTTCCCAGTTCATAGCAGGATTTTCATCGCATAGCTTAATAAATGCTTGCCACAAGGTTTCTATACCCTTATAGGCTACGTATCGACCTGAATATACAAAACGACGAGGTGTTGTTTTGGTTAATTTATACGATACGTACTTTTTGTACAATTCATCAAAGTGCGGTACATTAGCCGCATACACGCCTAACTGCACTTGCGCAGGCGCAAAGCCCATGTGCAAGGCTAATTTTTTTTGTTGCTCGCCCGCTACAAATACATGTGTAAAATACGGCGTTATACGCACTCGTGCATACAAGCTACCTAAGCGTTGCTTTAGGCTTCCTATCCATTTATTATCAAAACACAATACGGCAGGTATGTTTTGTAAGTAGCGTACTACGTGCAAATACTTACTATTATTCCAGCCTGCACAATATATGAGTTGGGGTTGTAATGCGCTAACCGTGGTTAATAATTGTGCGGCGGTATAATCACTTTCGTTGTAAAAGTGTAACCCTTGTACTGCATTAAATTCAAACGGAGCATCTTTATTAACGGCTAACCTAAATACATGTACCACCACGTTATGCTCGGTTATTAATGACTGTAAGCAGGCTAAAGTGTAGCCTGCAAGTTCGGGGTACAGTACTACAATGGTACGTTGCTTAACTATGTGCATGGTAGTTGTTTTTTTAAATAAAAAAATAACACAACTCTTTATTATAATTAGAGTTGTGTTAATTAATGTGTGTTGTGCCCACGACGAGATTCGAACTCGCAAGATCCACCCCCTCAAGATGGTGCGTCTACCAATTTCGCCACGTGAGCATAGCCAGTAGTTTTTTGTTTTTAACTAATTCTTAAAAAAACTGCTAATATTCGTCTTCGTTAAAGAAAAAATCGTCCTTACTTGGATAATCGGGCCAGATATCTTCTATTGTTTCGTATGCTTCGCCCTCGTCGTCTATTTCTTGCAAGTTTTCTATCACCTCTAGCGGAGAGCCCGAACGCATTGCAAAATCTATCAATTCTTCTTTGGTAGCAGGCCAAGGCGCATCTTCAAGATACGATGCTAATTCTAATGTCCAGTACATATTGTGGTTTGTTTAAGTTGATATATTTAAGACTGCGAAATAATAAAAATATTTGATTAATGCCAATATAAATATGCGCTAAATGAAAACTAATTACAAAACGACTTAAAATAGCACATTTACAATACCAAAAATGCACTATAAATACTACTTTCGTTACTAATTAATACAAATATTTCTTTTAAATTATGCACAACGTACTTACTCAATCTAATTTTATTTTTCCTAATCAAACCAACTATTACAAAGGCAAAGTACGTGATGTATATACCATAAATAATGATGTATTGGTAATGATAGCAAGCGATAGAATATCAGCGTTTGATGTAGTATTACCCAAAGGCATTCCGTACAAGGGGCAGGTATTAAACGAAATTGCAGCCCATTTTTTAAAAGCAACTGCCGATATACTTCCCAACTGGACTATTACCAGCCCCGACCCACAAGTTACCATTGGCAAGCGTTGCGAACCATTTAAGGTGGAAATGGTAGTGCGTGGCTACCTATGCGGACACGCTGCACGTACCTACGCCAGTGGCTTGCGTACTATTTGTGGCGTAGCTATGCCTGAAGGTATGAAAGAAAATGATAAATTTCCAACACCAATAATAACACCTACTACCAAGGCAAGCGTTGGGCACGATGAAGATATAAGCCGTGCCGAAATAATAGCGCAAGGAATAGTATCGGCGCAAGATTATGCAGAGTTAGAACGCCTTACATTAGCATTATACGCACGTGGTACGGAAATGGCGGCTGCACAAGGTTTGCTATTGGTAGATACTAAATACGAATTTGGAAAAATAGGCAACACTATTTATTTAATGGACGAAATACACACGCCCGACTCATCGCGTTATTTTTATGCTGATGGTTATGCGCAACGCCAAACTAATGGTGAGCAACAAAAACAACTAAGCAAAGAGTTTGTACGCCAATGGTTAATTGCAAATAATTTTATGGGTAAAGAAGGACAGCAAGCGCCCGATATGAATGAAGAGTACGTACAATCAGTATCTGACCGATACATAGAATTGTACGAACAAATAGTAGGCAAAAAGTTTGTAAAACACCCTACCCAAAATCTAAACCAACGCATTGAAACCAACGTACTGCAAGCCTTACAAGCTATGGAAATGTAGTTGATTTATTTAAAAATAATTACTAATTAAATTTAAAATTTAAGCGTTTACAAGTACTATGCTATAATTAATTATACCTAGCTAAGTTACTATTTTTACAAAATAAAACCGAAAATGAAAATACTAATTAAAATAATTACCTGCGCAGTATTAACAGTGTGCGTAAGCATTACTACAAAAGCGCAAACTATGCCAGTAGCCAAAGACAGCCTGTGTATATATCTGTATCGAGGCTCGTTTAACGATGCTTTGCCTGAGTTTGAAATAAAAATATACAAAAACGGAATGGTAAATTACAAAGGAATAAAGAATACTACCCGACAGTTTGAAATGCAAGTAAACATAGATGCTGAAGAAATTGATTTATATTTTATAATAGCTAATGCAATGCCTTTTTTTAATTTACAAAAAAGTTACACCGAAAACTTTTTTGCTGTAGAAAAATCAATTATAGAAATGACTGATTACTCAACTTCTAAAACTAAAAAAGTAATGCGCCGTGGCAAAATACCTAAAGCCTTGCTAGCATTAGAAGACCGTATTATAATAACGGTAGAAAAAGCAGTGGACGAAGCAGTAGCCAAACAAAAATAATGAGCGACTTATTGTATCAAATAGCACTTACACAAGTGCCTATGGTAGGTGATGTTACTGCCAAATTATTATATGCACATTTTGGCTCGGCACACAACATATTTACAAGCAATAATAAGCAATTGCAAGATACCTTGGGTGTAGGTACAGGCATTGCAAAATCTATAATTGCACACCGTGATGCTTGCCTTAAAAGAGCCGAGGAAGAGTTACGCTTTATTGAAAAAAACAATATTAAAACCTGTATTTATGGTAGTGCATCGTACCCCAAAAACTTGCGCGAGTGCCACGACGCCCCTCTTTTACTCTACTACAAAGGCAACATTGATATTGACAATAAATACACTTTGGCTATTGTAGGTACGCGCAAATCTACCCCTTATGGCGAGGCCATGACAGAGCAAATAGTAGAAGACTTAAAAGAGTACAACGTAAACATAATAAGTGGCTTAGCATATGGTATTGATGTAACCGCACACCGAGCATCGCTCACGCACAACATAGCAACTATAGGCGTACTAGCGCATGGGCTTAATAAATTGTATCCTGCAGCACATGCACAAGTAGCCAAACGAATGATTGAGAACGATGGTGCTGTAATGACAGAGTTTATAAGCGGTACTAACCCCGATAGAGAAAATTTTCCTAAACGAAACCGTATAGTAGCAGGCTTAAGTGATGCTGTACTTGTGGTAGAAGCTGCTGCAAGTGGCGGTGCGCTTATAACTGCCGATATAGCGCACACCTACAATAAAGATGTATTTGCCATACCTGGCCGCTGTAATGATGAGTTGAGTATAGGCTGCAATAATCTAATAAAATACAACAAGGCAGCATTGGTGAACTCTGCCGCCGATATTGCAAAATTTATGAGTTGGCAAAAAAAAGCTGATGCTCCTGTGCACAAGCAAGAGTCTATGTTTGAGTTTGTAAACGATGATGAAAAACTAATATACGAAACCATAAAAAATGCCACTAACATCAACATTGACGAACTAAGCATACAAGCCAAAATGCCTATAAGCAAACTATCGGTAGCGTTGCTTAATATGGAATTTGGCAGGCAAATAAAAGCCTTGCCTGGCAAGCGTTACATGGCATTGTAATAATTTATATAATAATAAAATACCTATTTTAGTTGATATTAATACATAAAGTTGTTTAAGATAAATGTCTGATTATTTTCCGCTACACCTTCAAAATAAAATAAATACACGTATAGCCAACAATACGTTACGCACACTACAACCACCACTTACAGGTATAGATTTTAGCAGTAACGATTATCTTGGTTTAAACAGTAACAAGTTCTATCAACAAGCACTTAATGCCCATTCGGCGAGCGGTAGCGGTGGTTCTCGCTTGTTAGCAGGTAATACAACGGCTGCTGTAACTACCGAAAAATATTTAGCACAATTGTATAACACTGAAGCGGCATTAATATACAACTGTGGCTATACTGCCAACGTAGGTTTGTTGCAAAGTGTAGCCTCGAGGCACGATACTATTTTGTATGATGAGTTGTGCCATGCCTCAATAATTGACGGCACTAAACTGGCATTAGCAAAATCATTTTCGTTTGAACACAACAACGTACGCAAGCTAGAACAAAAACTTAAAATAGCTACAGGCGAGGTATATGTAGTAGTAGAAAGCGTGTATAGTATGGACGGAGATTGCGCGCCATTGCAAGAAATAATAGACCTTAAACGCAAATACAATTTTAACATAATAGTAGATGAAGCACACGCCACTTGCACTAACCCAGCGGCTATGTGGGGTGTGTGGCAACAAGTAGATGACCGCAAATTATTTGCACGCATACATACTTTTAGCAAAGCCATAGCACTTCATGGTGCTGTAGTGGTGGGGTCGCAGGCATTAATAAATTATTTAATAAATTATTCACGAGCATTTATTTACACTACTGCTATGCCCGCTAAGTATTACAGCAACATACAACTAGCTCACGAGTACATAGCTAATAATGGCGAACCGCTTATGTTACAGTTGCAAAAAAATATAAAACTATACCGCTCCTTATTTGATTTTGAAACTACCTCAAGCCCCATACAAGTTTTACAAAACCTGCCTGTAGAAAAACTGCGAGATATATGTGCTATACTTGGCAAGCACAACATACAACTTAAACCAATAGTAGCTCCCACAGTGCCACATGGCAAGGAGCGCTTGCGTATAACTATACATGCACACAATACACCATCGGAGTTATTGCAGTTTCATGCGTTGATTAATACTATTTTGTAGAATTTTGTTTTCACATATCATAAGCTATTGCCCTACAAACAATAAACGACAGGCATCGCCGAGATTATTACCAAAGTCCGTAGCGTGTTTACACGTAAGTTTGATAAGTTGTATATGATTTTTAAAGACGAGTAGTTTGATTGAATTAATAACGTTACACAAATTTGTGCTACATACTGTATTAGATGTTAGATATAAGGGGTAAGTAAGTTTAGCTATTTATTCTTTTTTACCACCAGCAAAGGCGTTCAGTACCATGTTTATAATCCATATAACTATGCTAAATAATACGGCTGTACCAAAACTATCTACACTAAAACCATGAACTAAATACGCTGCCAACATTATAATACCACCATTAATTATAAGTAAAAACAAACCTAATGTAAACACGGTTATAGGTATAGTAAACAGTACTAATATTGGCTTTACTATGGTGTTGAGTACTGCTAATACTAGCGCCAAAACTATTGCGGATACTATGTTTTTGATGTGTACACCGCTTATAATATAAGGCGTTGCAAATATAGATAGGGTACTTATAACTAATCTGTTAAGCCAAGTCATTGGTGTAAATTATTGTGGTGTTCTTATACTTATTTAAAATTCACTTTTTTCGTGAAAGGTAATGTCCTCATTTTTTTCTTGTGCCATTTGTAATGCCCACGAACTCTCGGCAAGGAACACATAGCGTCCGTCTTTGTCTTTTGCCATGTGGTTAAATTTATCTTGTACAAATGCATCTAGTTTTTTATGGTCGGGGCAACTTACCCACATAGCCTTGTACAGGCTTACGTGTTCAAAGTTACAACTGGCAGTGTATTCGCCCTTTAGGCGGTACTGTATAACCTCAAACTGTAAGGCTCCTACTGTACCCAATATTTTTTGGTTGTTGGTTAGCTTAGTAAATAATTGAGCTACACCCTCATCAGTAAGTTGTTCCAAGCCTTTTTGTAGTTGCTTACTTTTCATAGGGTCGGCATTCATTACATACCTAAATAGTTCGGGACTAAAGCGTGGAATACCTTTAAAATTAAGGTCTTCGCCTTCGGTAAGACTATCGCCAATTTTAAAATTACCACTATCATACAATCCTATAATATCGCCAGGGAATGCCTCGTCTATTATGTTTTTTTCTTGTGCCATAAATGCTGTGGGGTTGTTAAACCTTAAGTCTTTGTTTTGGCGCACGTGATGGTATTTTTTATTACGTTCAAACGTGCCACTGCATACACGCAGGAAGGCAATACGGTCGCGGTGGTTAGGGTCTATATTGGCATGTATTTTAAATATAAAACCTGTAAATTTTTTGTCGGCAGGCTCTACTTGTTTAATATCTGTTTCTCTGCCACGAGGTTCGGGTGCTATGTTTACAAAGCAATCTAACAACTCACGCACACCAAAATTATTAACGGCACTACCAAATAATACAGGCGATATGTTGGCGTCTAAATATTCTTGCACATCAAAATCATCATACACACCGTTTATTAATTCTACATCTTCGCGTAGTTTTTTAGCGTGCCCTTCGCCCACTAGGCGTACTAATTCGGGGTCGTTTATATCTTTAATAGTTACGGCTGCGCTAGGTAAGTTGCTACTGCTGGCTGCAAAAAGTATAATGTCTTTACTTTGCAAATTATACACGCCCTTAAATGTTTTGCCTATGCCTATGGGCCATGTAAGTGGGCGCACACGTATGCGTAATTCTTTTTCTATTTCGTCTAATAAGTCAAAGGGGTCTTGTCCCTCGCGGTCTAGTTTGTTGATGAATACCATTACAGGCGTTTGGCGCATACGGCATACCTCTAGTAGTTTACGTGTTTGTGGCTCTACACCTTTTACGCAGTCTATTACCATTATAACGCTATCTACTGCAGTAAGTGTACGGTAGGTGTCTTCGGCAAAATCTTCGTGGCCTGGAGTGTCCAACAAATTTATTTTTTTGTTTTTGTATTCAAATCCCATTACCGATGTAGCCACCGATATACCACGTTGGCGCTCTATTTCCATAAAATCGGAGGTAGCTCCTTTTTTTATTTTGTTGGATTTAACTGCACCTGCAGTTTGTATAGCACCACCAAACAACAATAGTTTTTCGGTAAGTGTGGTTTTACCCGCATCGGGGTGAGATATAATGCCGAACGTGCGTCGGCGTGCAATTTCTTCTTCGCGTGTCATAGCGCAAATGTACTATTTTATTGAAATTGAATTGGGTAATATTTAGAGGTATTTGTTGCTAAAATACACCTCAATATATTTACACATTTTTATTTTTGGGTGGGATTAATTTATTTGCATTGTTTCCAAACGTCGTTACCTTTTTGCAACCAATCACCTGGAATACCTCCTCTTCCTTGATTTTCGGCTTTCCAGCACGTATCGTGGTAAAGTACAAGTGAGCCCTTAAGGTAAATTTTATTTGAATCTAGAACTTCGGTACAATTGCATTTTTTTTTGCAGGCTATGCTTAATGATACTAAGAATAGTGCGATTGTTAGACTTTTCATTTTTTTTTAGTTAAAGAATTGTTTAATAAATGTAAAGATTTAAATTAATATCAGAATAAAAACTTTTTGTTTTGTAATCAACATTATTAATTGTCTTGTTGGTAATATTATGTGGAGTTAAAAAACGATTATATATTGGTTCTATTCTTATTTTAATTTTTTTAATATTAAAATCGATGCCTAATCCTGCTTAAGTTGATAGTGTGTAACTTGAGTTACTTCCTATTGATTGTATAGACTGAGATTGGCTATCTCCACTATAATAATCATTGTGATTAGTTTTCTTTTGTTTTAAGAAAAGATTATTTACGAGACCAATAGCGCCAAAAAAAGCAATTTTTTTAGTGGTGAAAAAATAATTCATACCTAAGGGGATTTCTAAAAACGTGTTAGTGTAATTTTGCCAATTTTGACCTATAAAACCTCCGTTGTCTGAGATGATGTCAAATTTTATTGTTTGTAAAGACCTTTTTGCATATAAAAAACCCTTCTCAACAGCTATTTTTTTAGTGAAATGATATAAAATAGGCAATCCTATTCTTATAGTTCCTTTTGAACTCGCATACAAATTACTATATGATTTACTTATAAAATCTCCATTAGCATAGTCTTTTTAAATAACAACTGGTTTTAATGTAGTTAATGAACCGCCTATAAAAAGTTTTTCTTGAGATATAGTAGGATTACTACTTTCTTGAGCATTGGTAGTTATTATAGTAATTAATGCTATTAATATTGTTGATGTGTATTTTTTCATTGTTTTAGTAATTCATTATTTGTTTACAAGTTATCGAACTAAGGTTATTGTTTGCGCATTGCTTATTATATATAAGACTGGGTGTTAACATAGTTAACGCATTGTTTATAGAGCTTTAACTCTTTCTTACACAGGATGATATAGCAAATTTTTTTTAATATGCGTGTGGGTAGTTTAAATTTAGGGATTTTGCAAGTTTAAATTTGGGAGATTTTAAGAGCGTTGTGTTACAAGACTGTTTTTTTTATGCGTGGTTTTAAAAAATTATTATTATCATTGTGCTAAGGTATTGCACTGCATTATATATACTAATGCTTATGACACACAACACAGTTGCAATATATTCCAATCCTTTTCTTTAAAAAACTATTCGTAATTAGATTTATTTTTTAAATCAAATAAAACAGATACTCATTATTTATTTTCACAATAATAACCAAACATACTGTAAATGTATTCACGCGCACAATTAACAAAATTACAAGACACGGAACTAATAGTAATAGCAGCGCAAAACGCAGTGCAGTTTTCGCAAGATAGTTCGCACGACCAATTGATAGATGCTATACTAAAAAAAACTGACAAACCCACTCCAATAGACAATACCGAAGTAGTAGCTACCAAAAAAACAGTTATAAAAAAAGTGAAAGTAGAAAAGGCAAAAGTAGAATTAGCACCTGCGGAAACTACTGCTGTAATAAGTACTGCTGCTATTGTTGTTAATAATGAGGCTACTACATTAGAACCAAAATTAAAAATAGCTAAAAAAGCAGCTCCTAAAAAAACTAAAGCAACTGAAACTACTGCTTCTACTGAGTTTGTAGAACCAATAGCGCAAAGTGCACCTCCAATTATTGTAGAGAAAAAAGAACCTGAAGTAAGCACTACCGAAATTAAAAACGAAGACGTGCCTAGCAATGCTCCTACTCCTAAAAAGCCACATGCACGTAATGCACCCAAAGAAAAAATAGCGAAAGAAACCGCTGCACCCATTGCTAGTATTGATGTTGTAACACCTGCTACTACTACCGAAGGGGAGGTTATAACACCCACAGCAGTAACGCTACCGTTGCTACGTAATAATAATAAGCAGACTTCGGCTCCGCTTAGTTCAAGCAATAACAACAACAATCGCAATCAAAATAATAATAATCAGCAACGTAATAATAACAATAATAACAGGCAACAAAACGATGTAAGTACTACCAATACTGATGGTGTAGCGGTACTTAATGTTAATCCAAATAATAATCAACAACAACAGACTTCGGCACCGCTTAGTTCAAGCAATAACAACAACAATCGTAATCAAAACAATAATAATCAGCAACGTAATAACAACAACAATCAACAGACTTCGACTCCGCTCAGTACAAGCAATAATAACAACTCACAAAATGATGCGAGTACTACCAATGCTGATGGTGTAGCGGTACCTAACACTAATCAAAATAATAATCAGCAGACTTCGGCTCCGCTCAATTCAAGCAATAACAACAACAATCGTAATCAAAATAACAATAATCAGCAACGCAACAACAACAATCAGCAAAACAATAACAACCAACAGAACAACAATAATCGCAATCAAAACAATCAGCAAAACAATAACAACCAACAGCAAAATAATAACAACAACAATCAGCAACCGAAACAACAAAATCCTAACCAACACGCCAACCTACCAAAGACTGATGTTCCCGAAAAAGAATATAGTTTTGATGGCGTAATAACTGCCGAAGGAGTATTGGAGGTAATGCCCGACCATTATGGTTTTTTGCGTTCGGCAGATTATAATTATCTTAACTCGCCCGATGATGTGTATGTATCGCAAGCGCAAATAAAATCGTTTGCATTAAAAACAGGCGATACTGTGCGAGGTGCAGTTCGCCCGCCAAAAGAGAGCGAAAAATATTTTCCATTGCTAAGCATAACCACTGTTAATGGGCGCGACCCTGCACACGTGCGCGACCGCATTCCGTTTGATTATTTAGTACCGCTATTTGCTCACGAAAAATTTAACCTTGCTGGCAATGCCAAAGCAAGTATGAGTGTGCGTATTATGGATTTAATTACACCCATAGGCAAGGGGCAACGTGGCTTAATAGTAGCGCAACCCAAAACAGGTAAAACTATGCTACTGCAAGACGTAGCAAACGCAATAGCAGCCAACCACCCAGAGGTATATTTAATTATACTATTGATAGATGAACGCCCTGAGGAGGTAACCGAAATGGCACGTAACGTGCGTGCCGAAGTAGTAGCATCTACCTTTGATGAACCCGCCGAAAAACACGTGCGCATAGCCAACATAGTACTTGAAAAAGCAAAACGATTGGTAGAATGCGGACATGATGTGTGCATACTGTTAGACTCTATTACACGCCTTGCACGTGCTTACAATACGGTGCAACCAGCATCGGGCAAGATATTGAGCGGTGGTGTTGATGCTAATGCATTGCACAAACCCAAACGTTTTTTTGGTGCGGCACGCAAAATAGAAAACGGAGGTTCGCTTACTATACTAGCTACGGCACTTACCGAAACAGGTTCTAAAATGGACGAAGTTATATTTGAAGAATTTAAAGGTACAGGTAATATGGAGTTGCAACTAGAACGCAAGTTGGCAAATAAACGTATGTTCCCTGCTATTGATATTACTGCATCGAGCACACGTAGAGATGATTATTTACTAGATAAAGTAACTCTTAATAAACTATGGATGTTGCGTAAATACATAAGCGATATGAACCCTGTAGAAGCTATGGAATACCTAAAAGAACGCTTGCGTGGCACTGCCAATAACGATGAGTTTTTGATGAGTATTGCCGAGCGTAAATAAGTTAACTAATTAGTATATTAGTAGTATATAATTATTTATTAAATATGAAACCTACCACACATTACAAAACAATTAAACACTTACTACTATTGGTAAGTGTTATTGCTATGAGTGTAGTAGCGTGCAAAAAAACAGATAAAGAAAATACAGTTATACCTATTAATAATTATCAACGTACCGATGTAGGATTTATTGCTGTATATGCCGTAGATTCTACAGTGTACGACAACTTTGCCAAAACCACCGTGCGTTATAAGTACTACATAAAAGTACTTAACGAAAGCGTTTATACTACTATTGATACCTTTCCTATAACGCGACAGCTAGTGTACAAAAGTAATTATGCTACTGATTCGTTTACTGTAATACAAGTTCAAGGATTACAATATCGTAACAATTTTACTATACAATTGTTGAACAATAAAAAACAGGTAATACTTAACTACCCTTTAGTGTTGAACAAAGTATGGAATATTAATACCGAAAATAATTCAACGCCACAAAACGTTACACTTTCGGCCATTAATACTACGTATAATTATAACGCAGTTAGCTATGGGAATGTATGTAATGTAACGTATCAAAACGATTCTAACCTTATTACCAAAAACGTAGAGCAATATACCTATGCACCAGCTATAGGCTTGGTGTATAAGCAAATAACGCACATACAATCGCAAACTATAAAGCCCAATGTACCTATATCATTGCGTGCTACTGAGGGCTATAGCGTGGTGTATAATTTGGTGGGGCATAATTAGTTTTGCTTAAAGCCCGTTTAAATTTTTTCTTATTATTTCATTAGGTGTGTTTTAATCATATTTGTAATAGATTTCAATAATAAAATTTACCTCATTTCTTCAAAATTCATTTTCATCAACACTATAATTTAAAATTTAAACACGCTCTTAATTACTTTTGTCTTTTAAAGGGGTTAAAAAATGTTTTTAGTGTAAACAATCTTACTTATATTTGGTTAATTAAATAAAAAAATAATAATGAAAAAAATTCAATTCCTCGTTTTATTAGTTGGTTTCACTTCATCTATTTTTGCACAAAATCGTTTGCTTAATGTTGATGTAGCTGAACAAGAATCTCAAGAGTATTTTGGTTTAGTGCCTGAGCCTGTTACGGTTGATTATAGTAACTATCAGCCAAATAGTAATATAAGAACAACTGCATTGCCAGCCATTTATGATATGCGCACAACAGGGGGTATTACTAGTGTTAAAAATCAAGGAGCTTGTGGTTCGTGTTGGTTGTTTCCCACAATGGGATCAATAGAATCGAGATGGAAACGCTTAGGTATGGGCGATTTTGATTTGTCTGAAGATAATTTAAAACATTGTAATAATTTTTCTTATCA
>JACMRI010000034.1 GCA_014376525.1 Bacteroidia bacterium
ATTCGACGTCAAGCCGACCTAACTTAAATTCGTGGACATTATACAATATGAATGAGTATGGGGGTGTAGAAAGTGGTTTAAGTATATGGGAATATTACGATGTTGATAATAATGGTTCTTATTGTAATCCTGGAGATATTTGCCAATCTCGCTTCCATATTCAAAACGTTACAGGTAACGTAGGTATAGGAAAAGTAACACCAACTCAAAAACTAGACGTATACGGAAGTGTTTTGTCGCAAACTAGTACAGCACAAAGTGCATTATTATCCAGTGATGGCAATTTGGAGTTACAACGAGATATTACATCTCCTGTTCCTTCTGTTGGTGGTTATGTTGATTTAAAAACAAATTTCCTTGAAGATTTTAGAACGCGATTATATTATAATAATTTCAACGGGTCCTTTAATATAGCTACCACTACAGATGGTTTCAGTACAACTGGTAGTGAGCGTTTAACAATATTAGCTAGTAATGGATTTACTGGTTTAGGTATACTTAATCCCACAGAAAAACTGCATGTAATAGGTAACATATTGGCCAGTGGCGTTATAACCCCAAGCGATGCTCGTTACAAGCAAAACATAGTTACACTTAACAATTCACTTAACAATGTACTTAAACTACGTGGTGTAACCTATGATATGAAAGCAGAGTACAAAGATAAAGGCTTTGGTACTGGTACACAAATAGGTGTAATAGCACAAGAGTTAGAAGCAGTGTATCCTCAACTTATAAACACCAGCAGCGATGGATACAAGAGCGTAGATTACAGTAAGTTTGCACCCATACTTATTGAAGCCATAAAAGACCTTAACACCAAGCACGACAATGATATACAACAGCTTAACGCCAAGCATACAGAACAACTTAACACGTTGCTAAAGCGTATAGAAGCTTTAGAAAAAAAATAATTATTAGTTTATATTAATCGCAATAACACTTATTACTTCTTAATTTAAGTAGGTTATTAACTTGTACTTGCCAATTTAGCCCTTAACACATCGTTGTAAGTACGGCTTATTGGTAAATCAATATTTGAGTTTGTTAAGCGTACTGTACCAGTTTGCATTGCTACAATTTTGTTTACATTAATAATAAACGAACGGTGTATGCGCATAAAATCATTTTTGCCTAACTTGTCTTCCATTGCTTTCATGGTTGATAGTATAGTAATGCGTTTTTGGGTGGTATGTATGTTTACGTAGTCTGCCAAGGCTTCTACGTACAATATGTCGTTTACCAATAGTTTTACAATAACGCCATCGTTTTTAACTAATATAAAATTGCTTTCTTGTAAATTTTTATTGGCATCGTAGTTAAATTTTACTTTGTTGGCAGCAGTTGTAAAACGTGCTAAATCTACAGGTTTAACTAAGTAATCTATTACGTTTAAGTCGTAGGCTTTTGCTGCATACGATTTATCAGCCGTTACCAATACCACTTGCGGCGCGTGCTGCATACTTTCTATAAGTTCTATGCCTGTCATTTTGGGCATCATTATGTCTAAAAACACTACATCAACTTTTTGTGTTTCTATCAATTCTAAGGCTTCTAGGGCATTACTAGCTTCGCCTACAAATTCCAGAAACGGAGTACTATTTACACAGTGAGTAAGTATTTTGCGTTGTAAGGCATCATCATCTACTACAATAGTTTTGAGTTGGTATGCAGTCATTATTATTGAATTAAGCTTGGTGTAAAATTGTTAATTATATTGAGAATATACATACGTATTTGCTTAGTGATTAGTTGTTATTAACTAATTATTTTATCTAACTTTTTTACTCTACCGTTACGCTCTTGGCTAAGTTACGTGGTTGATCCACATTACAGCCACGCATTACAGCTATGTAATAGCTAAGTAGTTGCAGTGGTACTACACTTATTATTGGTACAAGGCATTCGTCGCTTTCGGGTATTTCTATTATGTAGTCGGCAAGTAAAGCGGCGTGTTCATCGCCTTCGGTTACTACCGCTATTATAATTCCTTTGCGGGCTTTTACCTCTTGTATGTTACTTACTACTTTTTCGTAATTAGCACCTTTAGTAGCAATAACTACTACTGGCATTTCTTCATCAATAAGCGCTATAGGGCCATGTTTCATTTCTGCTGCGGGATAGCCCTCTGCGTGTATATACGATATTTCTTTGAGTTTAAGCGCGCCCTCTAATGCTACTGGAAAACTGTATCCACGCCCTAAATACAAGCTGTTTGGAGCATCTTTCATAATAGCGGCTATTGCTTTAGTTTTATCGCTTTGCAATAATACTTTTTCTACTAGTTCGGGTACAGTATCTAATTCTATTAATAATTGCTGGTAGCGACTTTCGTTAATAGTGCCACGTTGCTTAGCTACACTTAGTGCAAATGCGGTAAGTATTGCCACTTGTGCAGTAAATGCTTTGGTACTCGCTACGCCTATTTCAGGGCCTGCGTGTGTGTACGAGCCTGCGTGGGTAGTACGTGCAATACTTGAACCAGCTACGTTGCATATACCATATACTAAAGCTCCTTTAGATTTTGCAAGTTCAATAGCAGCAAGGGTATCGGCAGTTTCGCCACTTTGCGATATGGCTATTACCACGTCGTCTTCATTTATAATTGGGTTACGGTAACGAAACTCCGACGCGTACTCTACCTCTACTGGTATGCGTGCTAAGTCCTCAATTAAATATTCGCCTACCAAACCTGCGTGCCAACTTGTACCACAACCTATAATGATAATACGTTTGGCATTTACTATTTTTTGACTGTACTCAGTTATACCACCCAGTTTTATTAAACCCTGATCAACCAACACACGACCACGTATACTATCGCGTATGGAGCGTGGTTGTTCAAATATCTCTTTAAGCATAAAATGCTCGTAACCGCCTTTTTCTATAGCTTCTATGTTTAACTCCAGCTCTTGTACATAGGGTGTTTTTGCTATGTTTTTGGTTGTAATTATTTTAAGTTCTTCGCCACGGTTTATTACGGCTATTTCCTCATCATTCAAATACACTACATTTTTGGTATATTCTATTATGGGTGTAGCGTCCGATGCACAAAAAAATTCATCAACGCCTATGCCTATAACCAATGGGCTAGATTTTCGTGCGGCTATCAGTTGGTTAGGATTATCTTTAGATAAAATAACAATGGCATACGCACCCACTGCTTCATTAAGTGCAAGGCGCACCGCTTCTACTAAATCTACCTTAGCATTGTTGCGTATATCTTCTATCAAATGTATTAGTACTTCGGTATCGGTATCGCTAGTAAATGTGTGTCCACGTAGTGTAAGTGCTTTTTTAATGGCATTATAATTTTCTATAATTCCGTTGTGTATTATAGTTAAATCTTTGGCTTGCGAATAATGTGGGTGCGCATTTACATCGTTGGGTACACCATGTGTAGCCCAGCGAGTATGTCCTATACCTATATTTCCGAGTGTATTTTGTGTGCCAATGAAATACTCCAAATCATCAACCTTTCCTTTACATTTATATACTAATAATTCTTTATCAATTAATGCTATTCCTGCGCTGTCGTACCCACGATATTCTAAGCGGCGCAGGCCTTTCATTACTATTGGGTATGCTTCTCTATTGCCTATATATGCTACTATTCCACACATGTTATTTTACCTTTGTATAAGTTATGTTTAATTGAACGTTGTTGTTTTTGATAATGGTAATATTGGTGTTTATTGCCTGCAAGGCAGATACTAACACTAACGGGTAATTAGGTAATTGTTTGCTTACTACCTCTTGTATATGACGTGCTATATTAAAACTAATACTGTTAGCGGTAGAGCTATAAGTGCCATTAAAATAAACTGACGACTCATATATCAAGTCTTTGATGGGATTAATAGAGCCATCAGGCTTTAAAAAACCTAAGTTATATGTAGTAGTAGGTGCGTAATTGTCAGTACTGGTGTAAGTGGGAGTTATGGTTAGTTTTGCGGTGTTTATAACCATATTACCACTATCCATTAGGGAGTTTAAATCATTCAAAAATAATTTTCCATTGCTTACACCACCTTGCATAAACGCCAAGGTGCTATCGGTATTAGTTACCGATTTAGTAATATTTGTACTTACATCTTTAGCATTAATAATGTTGTGCGCATAAGGTGTAAGGCTGGTTGGCGCTAGTAAAATGTATTGTTTGGTGGCACCGTTAGTATAAGTAGTTACTACCACGCTCGAAAAATAATTGAGCATACTTGTTTTAGCTACAAAATTTTTGCCGTTACCTGTAGGCACTATTACTATGTTTTTATAAAAATCGGCAACATTATAATTGGTGTTTGTTGTGCCATTTACCACATTAGTGCTTAATTGATTATTTAATTTTGTAGTATTAAGTTTAATACGTATTAATGTTGCAAGAGTATCTTTTCCTGCATAACTCACTTTTTTATCTAAATTAAAATTAATATAACCCGAAAATAATACGTTAGCATTACTAGTAGTGTATGGGCTAAACGACGTAGAGTTATAACTTGTTGTGGGCAAATCTACATCGCTACCATATACGGTAACTTGCATACTATCTCCATTTGCGTAGTTACTGCCGTATATGTTATCAATTTTTAAATACAAACTAGCGTCGCTTACAAGTTCGTTATTGGCTAAGTTTTCTTGTGCAAATTTAGTTTGGTCTATTACATATTTTGCAAACAAATTGCAGTAAGTTGTGCCATAATCGGCAGTATTGGTACTACCCAGCAACGATTGGCTGGTATTGTTAGTGGCCAGCTCGGCTGATGCCCACATGGTTTTTACTTTAATGTTGGTGCAATTAAATAAATGTGCACCTATGGTTTGCCCGCCAGGAATATCATTTACGGGTACTCCATTGTTTTTTTTGCAACCTACAATAATGTTAACTGTAATTAGTACTAAAATAAATATACGCATGGAAATGTTAAACATAAAAAAACGAGGTTTTAATTTTTAAAACCTCGTGCTAAAATAATTAAATACTACAAATTGTGTGCCTTATTTTTAGACCAATACTTCCTCTTCTATCAATAAACTATCGTAAAAATTATTGTACGTTTCTAGGTAGTCGCTTGGGTTTTGGTAGCTAAGTACAGGCTTTTCTTTTTCTATGGTTTTAATGTGCTTTACTAAATCGGCGTGTATATTTTCTGCACCTATAATTATCGCATCAGCGTGTTGTATAGCCATTTTGGTTACGTTAACGAATGTTGGGTCTTTAAGGTGTTTTACATCTGTGGCCGTAATACCTGGCATGTGTATTTTGGTTGCAAATTCAGGTGTAAATGCATCAGGAAAATTATCATCATATACGCTATATATAACTTTAGCATTGCTAAACAATGGGTCGTTTTTGTATGCTTTTTTAACTAATAATCCCATTGGGGCACTCATCCAGCCGTGGCAATGAATAATATCTGGATTCCATCCCAATTTTTTTACGGTTTCTAATACACCACGGCAAAAGAAGTAAGCGCGCTCTTCATTATCGGTAAAATGTTTTTCATTTTCATCAACCAATGTGTATTTACGTTTAAAAAACTCATCGTTATCAATAAAATATACCTGCATGCGTGCAGACTGTATTGAGGCTACTTTTATAATTAATTGGTGGTCTCTATCATCAATAATAATGTTCATACCCGATAAGCGTATAACCTCGTGCAATTGGTTGCGACGCTCATTAACACTGCCATACTTGGGCATAAAAGCACGCATTTCTTTACCATGTTCTTGTGTAGATTGTGGTAATTCTCTAGTTATTTTTGCAATAGTACTTTCGGGTAGGTAAGGCATAATTTCAGACGACACGTACAACACTTTAGCTTTTTTCATTATTTACCTTTTGTTTTATGAATTAATTTATATGTCTGCGAAAATACTAAAAATAGAAGTAATAGTCAAGTTTTTTATGGTGGTAGATTGTAATTACGCTTTACCCAATGTGCGCAACATTTTAGTATGCTCGCGTAGTGCACCAAAAAACGTGGGTATTGTATTATAAGGTAAGTTAAATTCGTGTGCCGTTTGCTCTACTATCTTAGATAATTGTGCATAGTGTACGTGGCAAACGTTAGGAAATAAGTGGTGCTCTACCTGATAGTTAAGTCCACCCACATACCACGATAATGATTTATTACTCGCCGCAAAATTATTAGTAGTTAATAATTGATTAGTACCCCAATCATTTTCGAGGGTGTTAGTAGTTGCCAATGGCAATGGATACTCGGTATTAGGTACTACGTGCGCTGGCTGAAATATTGCGGCTAATATTACTCCTGCCACAAAGTTCATTATAACCAAACCTATTAAAATTTGCCACCACACTATATCCATCAAAAACAATGGTATTACTAACATATAACCATGGTAAAATACTTTGCCCATTATTATTTCGAGCAAGCCTTTGGTAAAGCTCATTTTTTTGGTTGCATAATGTCCTTCTTTGGTATAGCGTAGTAGTTGTTTAAAATCTTTGGTAGTTGCCCATATCATGGTCATTAGTCCGTACAAAACCCATGCATATATGTATTGAAAACGGTGTATAGCACGTAGTTTATCATGCGGACTAAAACGCAGCAATGGTGTAGGTGGCATTATATCTTCATCTACATCATTTACGTTAGTAAATGTATGGTGTATATTATTGTGCTGTATTTGCCAATTTAATGGATAACCACCTACTATAAACAAAGACCAACTCATAATTTTGTTTACCGAGGGATTACTAGAGTAGCTACCGTGGTTAGCATCGTGCATTACTGATAATCCAATACCTGCCATTGCTACTCCTAAAATAATAGCCCCAATTATCATTGCAAAATAATTGTGAAAAGAGTTGGTAATGAATAAAAAATAAATACCAAAATATACACCAAACATTACTGCCGATTTTATGTACATAGTCATATTACCTTGACGGTTTATTTTATTGTCAGTAAAATAAGCATCTACACGTTTGCGTAAAGTGGTGTAAAAATCACGATTACTATTGTTAAAACGAATTTGATTTTTCATATTATGATTTTGTTTTAGTATAAAAATTTATTATACAAAATTAACGAATAATTAAACACAAAATACATATTTTTAATATGCTTAAAATAATGCTAGCGGTAATTATTTTGTGTTTAAAACTGTTGCTATTGCTAATTCTTTCATTTGCTCTGGGCTTATAAGACTTGGTGCGTCTATCATTACATCTCGCCCCGAGTTGTTTTTAGGGAACGCTATATAATCTCGTATGGTTTCGCTTCCGCCAAATAATGAGCATAATCTATCAAAACCAAATGCAATACCTCCGTGTGGTGGTGCACCGTATTTAAAAGCGTTCATCAAAAATCCAAATTGATATTCGGCTTGTTCTTTAGTAAATCCAAGCAAGCTAAACACCTGCGACTGTAGTGCTGCATCGTGTATGCGTATAGACCCGCCTCCTACTTCTACACCGTTTATAACCATATCATACGCGTTAGCACGGGCTTCGCCTGCTCGTTCGTTTAGTAAGTGTATATCCTCTGGTTTAGGGCTGGTAAATGGGTGGTGCATAGCATGGTAACGTTTGGTTTCTTCGTCCCATTCTAGCATAGGAAAATCTACTACCCAGTGTGCAGCAAAAGTATCTGATTTGCGCAATCCTAATTGCGTACCCATAAGCAAACGCAACTCCGACATAGCTTTGCGGGTTTTATTAGTGCTGCCTGCTAGTATTAATAGTAAGTCGCCGTCTTTGGCAGTAGTAGCAGTAGCCCAGTGTTGTAAGGTATCAACATCATAAAATTTATCAACACTAGATTTTATACCGTCGGCACTAACACGTGCGTATATTAAGCCAGAAGCGCCTATTTGCGGGCGCTTCACCCAGTCTGTTAATTCGTCTAGTTGCTTGCGCGTATAAGTTGCTGCACCTATGGCGTTTATAGCTATTACACATTCGGCATCATCAAATACCTTAAAACCTTTGCCAGCCGTAAGGTCTGCGCCATCTCCTTTTAGATATTTGAACTGCATATCAAATCGAATATCGGGTTTGTCGTTACCATAATATTTCATTGCATGTGCAAAGGTCATTCGTGTAAGTGTTGGTATATCTACATTTTTTACGGTTTTAAATAAATGTTTTACCAAACCTTCAAACGTATTTAAAATATCTTCTTGCTCTACAAAGCACATTTCGCAGTCTATTTGCGTAAACTCTGGCTGACGGTCGGCACGTAAATCTTCATCTCTAAAGCATTTTACAATTTGATAATATCTATCAAAACCACCCACCATAAGCAATTGTTTAAATGTTTGTGGGCTTTGTGGCAAGGCATAAAATTCGCCCTCGTTCATACGGCTTGGTACTACAAAATCTCGGGCGCCTTCGGGTGTAGATTTTATAAGTACAGGAGTTTCTACCTCTAAAAACTGTAATTTATCCAAGTAGTTTCGGGTTTCAATAGCCATACGGTGTCGCAACTCTAGGTTTTTGCGTACTGCATTACGGCGCAAATCCAAATAACGGTATTTCATACGTAACTCATCGCCACCATCGGTGTTTTCTTCAATGGTAAATGGTGGAGTTATAGAGGCGTTTAACACCTTTAATTCTGTTACTATAATTTCAACATCACCAGTAGTTATTTTAGCATTTTTACTCTCACGTTCTTTAACTACGCCAGTAACTTGCAACACATACTCACGCCCAAGTTTACGAGCTTCGGTGCATAGTGTAGCGTTGGTTTCCATATTAAATGCTAATTGTGTAATTCCGTAACGGTCTCGTAAGTCTATAAATGTCATTCCGCCTAAGTCGCGGCTACGTTGTAACCAACCACTAAGTGTTATGGTTTGATTGGCATTGCCAATAGTAAGTTCTCCGCAAGTATGTGTTCTGTACATAATAATGTGTTATATTTTTTAAGTTTTGTACAAATATAATTATTTATAAGTCCAAAAAAAATGCCCCAAATATATTCACATCTTGTTGGATGAGATAAGTTGAAGCCCATACAATACTGGTTCATAACCACATTGCCCATAGTTTAAACCGTGGGTAATGAATTTATTGGTTAATCTTCTTCAACGTCTAAGCTCTCTTTTCTGTTTGTTTTTTTACTTTTAGCTACGGGTAATCCTTCTATTACTATTACAATTTCGCCTTTTACTACTTTACTATTAAAATGGGTATAACACTCTTGTAATGTACCTCTGTAGTTTTCTTCAAACATTTTGCTCAACTCTCTACTTATGCAGGCTCTTCGCTCGGCGCCACATACTTCTATAAGCTGCGCCAATGCTTTTACTAATCGGTGTGGACTTTCGTATAGCACAAATGATTTGGTATACGTAGCTACTTCGTTTAAGCGTGTTTGACGTCCTTTTTTTTGTGGTAAAAAACCTTCAAATATAAATCTATCACAAGGCAACGCACTATTTACAATAGCTGGTATTAGCGCTGTTGGACCAGGTAAGCATTCTACTGCCACGCCTGCTTCTACACATGCACGTACCAATAAAAACCCTGGGTCGGATATTGCGGGAGTGCCAGCATCGCTTACTAATGCAGCGCTTTGCCCCGCTTGTATTTTATTTATTATTTGTTGTACCGCTTTGTGTTCATTGTTTAAATGAAAGGCTTGCATAGGCTTATGTATATCTAAGTGCTTTAGCAAGTTGCCTGATGTTCGGGTATCTTCAGCAATAACAAAATCTACTGTTTGTAATGTTTTTATTGCTCTTAATGTAATGTCGTCTAGGTTGCCAATAGGTGTGGGTACTATGTATAATTTACTCATTTAGTTAATCATTATTTCATTAGAGTTACCTGCCCTGTTAAGCTACTACGGTCTGCATTAAAAACATCAGTATAATTTAGTTTCCAAGTATAAACGTCAGTTTTGCAAGGTGCGCCATTTTTTATATCGTTACCGTCCCAGCCCTTGCTAGTAGGGTCATCCACTTTGCCTACTACCGTACCCCAACGGTCGTATATGGTTAGGGTAAGTGATTTTATACCAGTACCTTTTATCATAAAATAATCGTTTATGCGATCATCATTTGGAGTAAATGTATTAGGAATATATAGTGTGTATACAGGCCTTACAACAACTATTTGCGTTGCTGTATCTATACAACCATTGTTGGTTATTGCTACTTGCAGTATAGTGTATACGCCCGAATCTCTATATGTATATCTGTACGGAAACGTACTATGCAATGGTGTTGCATTGCTTACTAAAGTAGTATCTCCACCCTGTTTATATACCCATTTAAGTTCATCAGCAAGATGAGATTGGTCGGTAATTATCATTTCAGGATTTAACAAATCTACCACTTTGGGTGTTACCATAAAACTAGCTTTGGGTAGTGCATATACTGCTACGCAGTTTGTTTTTATTAGTGTATCGGTACAACCGTAGGCTGTACTTACAATTAGGGTTATGGTATACTGTTGTGTGGTATCGTTCTTGTTTTCATAACAATGCGTTGCATTTTGTGTGGTTGCTGTATTGTCTGATGTTTTTATAAAATTATAATCGCCCATATTCCAAGCGTATATAGTGATAGGCTCATTGGCAGGAAGATTAATTTGCGTGCTTTTATTAGTAAAACTAGCACACATAGGCGAACAACCATTAGCAGGGCTTAAGCTAAATAATGCTGTAGGTTTAGGATGAATGATAATTGGCATTTTTTTATTGGTTACACAATTATGATTACTTGTAACCACCAGTTCAGTGTTATACTCATTACTTACAGCATAGTTATGTACTTTTACTTCATTCGTCAAAGTAATATTATTGCTTTGTGCATCGCCCCAATCCAACTGCATAGCAGTTATTGCGCTATTATCGGTTCCGCCAGCTACACTACTATTGTTAGTAAATGTGGCAGCTTTAGGAAAGCACGGTTCGGTAATGTTATAATCTGCCGAAGGCAATGGCCACACGGTTACTAGCTTGCTAAGGGTATCACTACAATTATGGTTAGTAGTTACAATTAATGTAGCATTGGGGCTTTGTTCTGTAGCAGTAATTTGGTACGTTGTGCTTGCGCCCGATGTACTTACATCTGTAGTAAAGTTGTTATTTAAGTAATCATAGTCCCATTTATAATCATTTACAACATCAGTAAACCCAGTAGGATTAACTATTGTAGTGGTATTACTCATAAGTGTTGGTATGCCAAAACACCCTTTGGTAACTGTAAAATTGGCCACAGGTTTAGGGTAAATTTTTAAAAGCTTAGTTATAATATTAGTACAATTATTTACATCTTTTATTCCTAGATTAATGGTGTAATTACCTGCATAATTATAAATGTGTGTAGGGCTTGCAATAGTGGTAATAGCACCTGTGCTATCGAGCAGCCAAGCGTTTGCAAGTGCGCCAATAGTGCCTGCACCATTGGCACTTGTGTTGTTAAATGTTATGGTGGCATCTTTAGCACAATCATCATTAGCAGTAAAATTAGGCACTGGCAAGCAATATACTGTGGCAGGCACAGCAACGTTAGATACGCCTATACACCCCTTATTGCTTCGTAGTACTAGCGTTGCCGAATAAGCTTGGTTACAAGTTGCAAATGTATAAGTAGGATTATTCAAGCTACTGGTAGCAGTAGCAGGCACTCCAGCTCCATTAAACTGCCAAGCATATAAAGTAATATCGGCAACAGGTACTACGCTTACTATACTTGTAAATGCTGAGGGTTGATTAAAACATACTGGCGCTACACTGTAGTTTACCACTGGGTTTGGATTAACTACGTGGCTAACATTTGCATTAGCCGTACAATTATTTTGGTCGGTAGCTGTTACTGTATATACCGTAGTACCTACGGTTGAGGTACATACGGTGGTATTGGTAATAGCGTTAGTGGGCGTCCAACTATATGTATAATTAGGGCCTGTACCATTGGTTGCAATAGCAGTAAGTGTTGTGAGTGCTGTAGTAACGTCGTTGGCGCAATTGGCTTTATCGCCAGTAATGGCAACTGTAATTTGTGTAGGTTCCGTAACTGTTGCTGTGCCTATTACTTGGCAGTTTTTAGCATCTCGCACACCATAATTATACGTATTTGCTATTAAGCCAGTAGCGGCTGCTGTGAACTGTGGTGGTGCAGTTGCCCAACCATAGCTGTAAGGTGGTGTACCGCCTGTGGCTATTAGGGTTGCTTTGCCATCATTACCACCAAAACATTTTACATTAGTAATTATGATATTACTAATACTTAATGCTAATGCGGGCTCGGTAATAGTAGCGCTATCTTTTTTAGTACATCCTTTAGCATCGGTAACTGTTACTACATATTTGGCAGGTGTTAAAGCGGTAATGGTGGCAGTACTAGCCGCATTGCTCCAAGTGTATGTATAAGGTGCTGTAGCACCTGTAGGTGTTGCTGTTATAGCACCGTTAGCCGCTCCAAAACAATCTACCATGGTGGAGGTGAGGGATAAAATGGGTTGGGGTACTATGTGCAAAGTATCAACTAGTGTATCTGTATAACATGCGTAATGGTTTATAGCTGTTACCAAGTAATCGACTGCAACGTTAAATGTTTTTACAGGATTAAAAATAGTTGATGCTGTTATTGCACTGTTAGGATTAGCAAGGGTTGCAAACCGCCAATCGTAAGTTATTATTTTTGAAGTGTCTAATAAACCAAAATATACAGCTTGTTTTTGGCAACTGTCTCGCATAGTTATTTTATTTACTGGGCGTATAAGGCTAGCTACTATTGCAGGTAAGCCTAATACTGACATCCTACCTCCTAATCCAACTGTCCTATCACTAAATCCTGCGCCTACACCAAGTGTATTAGGCGAATTAATAACACTCAACACATTATCATTGCATAAGGCAAGATAAATTTTTCCGTTAGATGCTAACTGCAAAGCACAAGCAGTGTAGCCACAACCTACAGTAGCAGTACTTCCTACACTTAACTTTGATGCTAAAAAAGCGGCATTATTGACTACTGTTAAATCATATTGATAAATGTTACGATCGCTCAATCCTGTGTTATATAATACTTTATTATCACTAGAAAACTCTACGCCATACGATTGTCCTACAGCATTAGTGTTAGAAAACTTATTACTAAGAACACCCGTGGCATTATTAAAATCATACACATGTAATTGATTTCCAAAAGCATGAGTAGCCGCAATCATTTTAGAATTAGAAGAGGCTTTCATAGATCCGTAATCTATGCCGGTAATTGGTCCAACACTACTTATTACAGGAGTGGTATTAAAACCTGCTGCTGTAACCGCATATACATTATAATTAATTGTGTTGATTGGTTTTGTTATCACCCAAAAATCACAATTATTACTATTTTGTGCTACACATATTTTTTCAGTAGTTCCATCTGTTCCTGCACCAAATAAATTAATGTTTTTAATGGCTGTAACATCACCTAAGCCTCCATTCAAAGTCATATCTACCTCAGTGTAACACACACCATAAGTACTACCTGTAAGTACATCTACAGTTATTATGTAATATTTATCAAAACGTTGTTTGTAATAATTATAAGTGCCTGGAAAAGGTACAATAATAGCTGATTGATTAGCTGATGGATTTCCAAACAAACCTGTACCATTAGCCATTGGCACGTGGTTTTTATTCCACACGGTAGAACCATCAGTATAAAAAACTAGTACCCCACTTTTATCTGAAACAGAGGCGCATCCTTCTGATGTTGATAATGCTCCGTTAGTTAATGGGGTGGGTGGGTTTGTATTGAAATCAAGCCCTGCATTACTACCAAAATACCAAATGTTGGCTTCGCCTTGCGCTTTGGTGGTAATGGCGTAGAATATTAGTATGAATTGTATAAAGAATATTTTACGCATAACTTTGTATGTTTAACAATAATTAATTTATATTTAGCCAAATATAGCACAAAAAACATGTTAATTTGAATAAAAAAATATTGAATTAGTTATCATATATGCAAAAATTAAAATTAGAAGAACTTAAGCGTTTTTCTGTACATGAATTTAAAGATGCCCACAAGCACCCCATAGTACTAGTGCTAGACAATGTGCGTAGTATGAGCAATGTGGGTTCTATGTTTAGAACTGCTGATGCTTTTAGGCTAGAACACCTGTATTTGTGCGGTATTACAGCCACTCCTCCACATCGCGAAATATACAAAACCGCTATAGGCGCAACTGAAAGTATGGCGTGGACGTACGCACCTACCACCAAAGAAATTGTGCTAAGCCTGCGCCAGCAAGGCTACAGAATAGTGGCGGTAGAGCAAGCGCATGGAAGTGAGTACTTAAATAATTTTGAAGTAGATACAACTTTAAAATATGCGTTTATAATGGGTAACGAGATAGATGGTGTAAGCACCGATGTAATGGAACTTATAGACTCCTGTGTAGAGATACCACAGTTTGGAAGCAAGCACTCGTTTAATGTAAGTATAAGCGCAGGCATAGTATTGTGGCACGTAATACAAAAATTTTTATAAGGGAATAATCTCTATTTTAGTCAAATATTATTAATCATAAATTTAGTTTACATAAATGAAACATTTACTAATCCTATCTGGCCTTACAGCAGTATATTTAACCGCTTGCAACGATGCTAAAAAAGAAGGTGAAACCAAAATCGAAAATGCAACGGCATCAACCTCAACACTTTATAAAGGAACGTTGCCAGGAGGCGAATTTAAAGGCATAAATGCTACGTTAGAATTAACTACAGATAGCAATTGTATGATGACGTATTTGTACGATGGTATTGACACAAAGCTAGTAGATAAAGGTAAATGGAGAATGAACGGCGATATGCTACAAACTACATTTACCGAAGTACCTAAGTTATACAAAATGGCAGGTGATAGTATTACACAACTGGACGATAGCGGAAACCTTGTTGAAGATGGATTTTCGCACGTATTACGCAAACAATAATTAATACCGTTAATTAAACTTGTTAATGCGTTTGTTTTTAGCACTATTTTTATTTTTAATAATGCCTACACGTACTGTGTTAGCTGTGGTTACGTTAGATAGTGTGTTTAGTTACCGTAGCAAAATGTATTCGGAATTACAATCTGTAAACCATAGTAAATCGTTATTACATCAATACAACCCAGTTTCCCAACTTGGCAAGTACTATGCGCATTTAGGTAATTATGGTTTGCCCATGCAATCCTTGTTATACAAGGCTCCAAGCAGTTTGCTTACTACGTTTACTCCTGCCAGTATGAGTGCCTATTTATACACTACAGATTCTTCAAACTACTACGACACTAAGCGACCATATACAGATATACAATGGATAAATGGGCTTAAAAAAGAACAATACTTACGTTTAATTCATACACAAAACATAACTCCACGTTGGAACGTAGCTATTGATTTTAAACGCTACCGCAACAAAGGTTACCTAGTGCGCCACTTGGCTAATAACGCCCATTTTACCGCAAGCACACAGTATAAATCTAAAAATAATAAGTATCAATTGAATGGTGCATATTCGCTTAACAGACTTAGCTTGCAAGAAAACGGAGGCATAAACGATACCGTATTTTTAAACATTGGCTTTGTAGATAAAGCATCGCTGCCGCCTATACTTACACTAGCCGCACGCGTAAGCAAGAGCAATAGTTTTATGCTTAATCAGCGTTATTATTTTGTGGGAAATAAAGATACTTCCATCAAAAAAAATAGTGCTATTATCGCGCACGGCGTTTACTTTAATTTACAAAATAACTATTCTGTACTACGCAGCCATTATGTAGATAATGCGCCTGCGCCTAACTTTTATGCTACTACTAATTACGATTCATTGTACACCAACGATAGTAATTCGGTACGTATACACAATCATTTGTTAGCTTTGGGATATTCGTCTAAAACACCCCACGATAGCCTACAACGCTGGAAATATGATACCTATATAGGTGGAGGTGTGCAACAAGGAATTATAAACTATTACAACCGACGAGGTGTTATTGCTAAACCACAATTATTTAAAATACAGCACACTACATTTAATAATACTTACTTACAATGGCAAGCGCAAGCCAGTAATTATAAGTGCAACATAGCTTATAACGGACAATATAATATAGCAGGTTACAATGGCAATAACGTACTTAATAACTTTGTGGCTAACTATGCACTAACGAGTACACACGTGCTAAGTGCCAGTATTAACAATACCTTGCGCAAGACTGATTATTTTAACAATGAATATTACAGTAACAATTATACTTGGAAAAATAATTTTGCATCAACTGCAAGCACACAATTAAACGTAGGTTATACCAATACTAAATATAGGGTAAGTATACAAGCATTTGCCAACAAAATACAAGGCTATATTTATTTTGACAGCCTAGCACAAGCTACACAAAGCAATGCAACTATACTCAACAATGGGCTTATTTTAAGTTGGCATGCACGCTACAAAAAAATAAATTGGCAAAGTAATCTTACTATTCAAACTAATACTACTCCGCAACAATTTGTAGCACCAGCAATACTTACACGCCAACTTATTTACCTGCAAGGTAGCTTGTTTAAAAACGCATTACCATTACAAATAGGGTTTGACGGGTCGTATATGAGTAGTTACAAAGGGTACGGTTACATGCCTGCAACTATGCAATTTTACAACAGTAATACCATCATTAATCCGTATCCGTTTGTTGATTTTTTTATTAATGCCAGTATTGGTCAAGCACGTATATTTATAAAAGCCGAACACTTCTTATCAGGTGTGTTTGGTAACAATTATTTTTTGGCCAAGAACTCGCCAGCTCACGATAGAGCTATAAAAGTGGGTATATACTGGTATTTATATAATTAGAGCTTATTTCTCTGCCAACAAACTAAACGCCATTCTCGCAAATGTTGAGTTGGTTATTTCGTTAACTCTCTGTAAAGGCTTAACACTAGTAACAATACAACCAACTATTTAAACTGTGGAACACTTTCATCAACAGGGAGATATGCTTTACCTTTTGGCCATTTATTTGAATAGTTTGACTAAATGTTTTTTCTTTAATTACTTCTGTTGAAACCGGTTTAAAATGCTTGAATTTAAGTAGTGCATTCTAATACAAATAATCGTTGTTTACAATTCCTTCTCTTACAGAGTTTTGATACGTATAATTTAATCTACCTTTTATAGCTAATAGCTAAAAACAAGGCTAAAGAAACTTTTGTACTCCTCAATTACTTAAAGCCTGTTTAAATTTTTGTTAAAAATAATTTTGTAGGTAATATAAACCAGTTGAATAGTTTCATTTATTTGTTGTTAAACACAACTTCAAATAATGTATTCAACCTATTTATCTAATACCGAGTAGCAATTTATACAAAAAGCATTAGACTTTCAAAATAGAAAACGTAAACATGGGTTACGATCGGTTTGTAGTGATATTAATTACTTGTTCAAAATAGGCTGGGAGTGGCGTATGTTACTTACCAATTCCCCTAAATGGTAACTAGTTTATTACTACTATAAAAAGTGGTCTTCAAGGTCTCTATTTGATTTATTGTTAGAAAAAAATAAGAGAAAGAGTTAGGATAAAAATGAATCAAAATAGTAGCGCAAGTATAGGTATAATGGATAGCCAGAGTGTTCGTTGAGGTAATAATAGGGCGTTAAACGGAGTAGATGGTAACACAAGTGTAAAAAGAATTATAAGGCATGTTCTTACTTATAAAAATAATTTTTTAATAGCTGTTATGGTAACTATTGCTAATGTATATTACAGCAAAGCCGCATTATTATTATGTACTGAATTTTTATGCGGTATAAACGTAATAATTACAGATGGAGGCTATAGAGGAGAGATAGGAAAACGTATCAAAAATACGTTTGGGTATATACTTCAAATAGTAATGAGAACAGATAACTGCGAAAAATTTAAACTAATACATAAACGAAGGGTAATAGAAAGAACATTTTGTTGGTTCGCAAATAATAGTCGACGATGTAGAAATTATGAACTACTCCTATAAACATCTAAAGAGATGGTAAAAACATCTGCCATAAATTATTAATCAAGAAAATTTAAACAGGCTCTAAGTATTTTAATTCATAACTTATATATTTGCATAACAACAAACACCCACATTAAAATGGTTACTTTAGAACAAACAAAAAACTTAACAGCAC
>JACMRI010000035.1 GCA_014376525.1 Bacteroidia bacterium
GAACGCGGCGGTCTTGAAAACCGTTGTACTGTAAGGTACCGGGGGTTCGAATCCCTCCTTCTCCGCTTCAAACTAAAAACCTCTTTACAATTTTTTGTAAAGAGGTTTTTTTTTGGTAGAATTTATTTTAAATTTATATTTCGTGAGATTAGCAAAAACCTCAGCTGTGGTGGTAGTAGTAACAAAGTCACAACTCTTTTCATTGTAATACTAATTTAAAATTAATACTACTGCAGACTTCTACTATTTATGCTCACAACCGAGATTTTTCTGCCGAGCTCACGAAACAATAATTTAAAACTTGTGGTGAGCGAAGCCGAACCATTAAAATTGAGTAACAATATGCTGATACTTCGACTCCGCTCAGTAACCAGCTCAATACTCGCGAGAACACCACCAACTATTTAACCATTGGAAAACTTACAAGAACAGGGGGGTAACGTTTTGCAGTTACCAGAAGCGACGGACTTTCACCACAAAAATTGATTTGAAAAATTAATGTTTGTTTAACCACAAAACTGTCATAAGAAGCACTGAACCGCCAATTTTTTGTAGGTGCTGTTATAGGCTGGCGTTCTTGTCTGTCGTGGGTTACAACCATTTTTATCTCTTCTATTACTGTCATTTGTCAAGTGCTTTTTTGTCTGGCTGTGTGTCGGGTGTTTTATTTTTTTTTGAAGCGTTGGAAATTTTTTAAATGCAATTTTTCTTTTGGGTCGGCTTTGCAAGCTCTATTAAAAACTTTGGCTTTGTGGTGGCTTGCGCGGTTTTTAATTGTGCTTGCAAATTGCGTGGGCTATTTCTTAATCGTCTTTAAAGTTTCATTAATTTCTTTCATTGTATCCGTTAATACTTTACTCCTATATCCAAAGAAACTATTAGGTTTATCTTTCATCATTGATGGTAGTGAATAAATTGTTGAAACTGCTTGCAAAATCAATTCATCTTTGTTAGAACCAGAAATGTCTCCGTAAGCCTGAACTGTTAGGGCTATTGCTGAACGAAAGGCATACTCTTCTTGAAAGGTTCTTTCTCGGATGTATTGATTTATTGTAAAGAACAATACAATCATAATTGGTGTTGATTTCAAAGAGTTAATAATTAAGAATTGCCAATCAATAGTTGTGGGCATTGGCATTGATGGAATAAATCCGAAAAAATTAGTAAATATTCCAATAATCAAAAGTAAAGCAGCAACACCAGTCAAAATTACAATCCACGCCCAATGTTTAACGGGCGCATCTAAATCTTTTTTCCTGTCGTTGAAAGTATTGAAAAGTCTTACTGCTCCTTCTTTTCCGATAAGTTCATTCAATACTAAAATTTGTTTATCAAATGTTTTACTCTGTTCTAAAACAGAAACAAGCATTGTATCAAAATCAGTGTTTTTCTTTTCCCCGTTTTTTATTTCTGCATCAAATAACTCCTTTAAATCTTTTATTTCTTGCTGAAATGTAGTGTAAGCAGTTTTTTCTTCATCCAATTTTTTAGTTATTTCATCAAGATGTGTTTTTTGCTGGGTTAGTAGGCTGTTTATTGATTCATTCGTTGCTGTACTTGTATTAAGCAATTTATTTATTTCTTCGGAATTTAATCTTGCCGTTGGTAATAAGCCTTCAATCTCTCCCAGTTCTTTTTTCTTTGTTGTTACTAATAGTTCAAGACTTTCTTTTTCAATTTTTAATGTGTCGAGTAGGTTTTTATTTGTATCAATGTTTTTAGTAAGCTGTTCTGAAAGTAAATTTAATTTGCTTTCCATTTCATCAATTTTTGCAAATCTTTTTTTATCGTCTTTCTCCAAAACCTTATCCCAAAAGCCGTTTGCCACCTGATAATAAACCAGTCTGGTTAATATACTTACTGCTGATGCAAAGTCGTTGGCTTCAATGTGTGCATTCAAGCTCGCAAGATCATCACCTAAATTGCCATTACCAAAATCATTTTGAAATTGATATTGAAAAGGAAGAATATTTGCAAATGGAGTTTCAAGAACTTGCCCTAACTGAGAAATAACTTTCTTAGAGTATTGCGACAATTCGCTAACGGTATAATAGCTAATCACAATACTTGACAAGTCGGTATAATCCTTATATACTTCCGCAATACGTTTATCAATGTCCAATTTCCAAAATGGATCTAATTGAGCTAATACTCTTTGTTTTTGTTCTTGATTCATTTCTTTATTTTATTTAAACCCCAACTGGTTCTTTCCTTAACGCTTCTCTCAATACCTGCTGCAATAATTTTTTATTTTGTGATTCACTTTGTTTAATGCTTGCTTCCAACTCATTGCAAGACTGCATAAGTTCATCTAATTTTTGAACTATGTGGTTTTGTTCTGATAATGGTGGAAGGGGAATAGGAAGATTTTTTAATTGAGTAGTATTTATTCTCAATCTTGTCATCCCTCTTAATAATTTTGATAATTCATTAAACATTGGTTCAGAGCTAAGTAGAAACATCACGAACCTTTTTATTACATTCAAATGACTAATTCTGATGGTAAAACAATCAGCTTTTGCAATTGCAGTATAGTTTAGTTTTGGAAGAATAACGCAATTGACACCGTCTGCTAAAAAAGAACCAATTATTATATCTCCTTCATAAACGGTATGTTGTTTTATGGTGTTATATTTTTCAATGCTAACAAAGGCTTCTTTCTCTTCTTTAAATTTCATAAACCCCAAATTTTGTAAACGAATGACTTGGACACCAGAAGTTTTATAATCTGAAGATTTTAAATGAGAACCAAAGGGGCCATCAAAAATGTGTGAAACAACTTCCCCCAACCTACACCACACCCAATTTTCAGGAATTTCAAAAGGAATTTCTTCAGGTTTGATGGGTGGTAGTTCCTTTTCCTTTTTAAGTTTTTTTTCAGCAATCATTTTTTTTTTTTCGTCCTTTATCTTCTTGAGCAATTCGCTTGCTGGTTCGACATTTTCATTTTGCATTACCAATTTGCCTTGCACAGCATCTTGCAATAATTGTTGGCGGAGTTTTTTTGCAAAATTAATTTGGTGGCTGATTTCAGTGGAAATTTCATCAACTATCTTTTTATTCTTATTTGCTAGTTTAACCAATTTTCTTTGTTCCTCTAATGATGAAGGAATGAAAAACTTTATTTGTTCTAAGTGTTTTGGTCTTGTGAAGCCATAATCCTTTTTTAAATTTTCTTTTAGTAGATTTTTGAAGGATAAAGATTTCATGAAAAGAAGAAAGAAATCCATGTCAATTACAGAATAGTCAACTTCACAGGTTGAATAATTTGCAGACACAACTAATTGCTCACCTGTTGTATTAATTGTAACCGCACCCTTTTCAATATTCAAACCTGAGAAAATAAAGTCGTTTGGGTAAACAATTATTTGCTTTGTTTTAGTTGGACTATATTCCGTAAGAAATAGGTTTCCTTTAGAAAAATCTATTTTATCAATTTTTTTAAAATTGAAAAGATTTGTATTATTTGGTTCAAGAAGGCCTTTCCTTTCCTTTAAAAAATCAGCAAATTTTATTTCTTTCCAACTCATTTCACAGCTTGTTTAAGTTGGTTCAATAATTTGTGGCTTTTTTCAAATGAAGCGTCCAACATTTCCATTAATTCCGCACTGTTGTATTCCTTTTCTTCTTCAGGTTTTGTTGGATTCTTAATGTCTAAATCGTAACCTCTCTCAATAATGGTTTTAATGTTTACTTTCCAAGCAATGTCGCTTTCTTTGCGTTTATTCCACCACTTTTTAATAGGTTCAAATTCCTTTACTTGAATCGGTCTTGTTTTGCTGTATGCTTTGTAATCTTCGGGCATACGGTGTTCGTAATACCAAATGTCTTTAGTGGGTTTACCTTTGTCAAAAAACAACAAGTTGGTAGCTACCGTTGCATAAGGCTGAAATACAGAATTTGGCAAGCGGATAATGGTGTGTAGGTTGCAATCTTCCAACAATTTTTGTCTTACCCTTTGTTTCACTCCATCGCCTGTTAAACTGCCATCGGGCAAAACAATTCCTGCTCGTCCGTCTTGCTTTAACAAGTGAATCATCATAATCAAAAACAAATCTGCACTTTCCTTAGTACGATAGCTTTGCGGAAAATTACTTTCGTTGCCATTCGCTACAATACCACCAAATGGTGGATTTGCCAATATTACATTTACCCGGTGCTTTTCGGTAAAGTTGCTTAAAGGTTGGTCTAAGGCATCACCAAATTTAATGTTGGGTATTTCAATGTCGTGTAAAATTAAATTCGTAGTTGCCAACAAATACGGCAAGGGTTTGTATTCCCAACCTGCAATATTTTGTTCAATGCTTTTGCGTTGTTCTATATTTTTTGCTTGTGCTTTTAAATGTTCAATTGCACAAGTTAAATAACCGCCTGTACCGCATGCAGGGTCAAGCAATTTTTCGCCCAATTGCGGGTTGATTGTTTCTGTAATGAATTGCGTAATGGCTCTTGGTGTATAAAACTCACCGCTTTTGCCGGCACTTTGCAATTCCTTTAAAATGGTTTCGTACAATTCGCCAAAGGCGTGGCGGTCTTTAGCAATATTAAAATCAATTTCGTTTAGCTTGTTCAACACCTTGCGAATGTTGATGCCGCTTTTCATATAATTGTTGTTGCCTTCAAATACTTCACGAACAATTACTGCACGTTGGTTGCCGGTGCTTAAATCTAAATTGCGTAATGCAGGAAACAATTGTCGGTCCACAAACTCCAATAATTCATCGCCTGTCATTCCTTCATCATCACCCGCCCAATTGCCTTTTTCTTTTACCCAATGAAACTTGTCGGGAATGGGAGATGTGTATTTGTCGTCCAGTAACTCTAATTCTTTATCCTTATCCGAAAATATTTTTAAAAAAAGCATCCAACCTAATTGCTCAATGCGTTGTGCATCGCCATTCAAGCCTGTGTCTTGCCACATTATGTTTTGAATACTTTTTATTATGCCTCCTATGTTGCTCATTATTTCTTACGCTGTTTTATAAAGTTCAATTTCTAATTCTTTTACGGCTTGCAAATATTTTTCTTTGCTGCCAAACTCGTTAATGATTTCAAGCGGTGAACCAAATTCATCAAACGGATTTACTCTCAATACTTCTATGCTTTCAATGTTTGTAATTCCTTCATCAGCATATTTGTCTAACAATGCTTCCAATACTTTTTTGGCTTGGTCGCCATACTTGGTAAAGTAGTTTCGCTTCTTCACATTGTTGGCTCTTTCTTGTCTAGTCAATGGTGGCTGGTCAAACGCAACGTGACAAATTAAATCAAACAAATCAACTTCCTTATTTACGGCATCATACAAGGCTTCTACCATTACGCCTTGTGCTTGCAATTCAGCAATGATAGCTTCCTTGCGGTCGGTGGTGTTCCATTTATTCAAAAAGTCATCTAACGAAGCAAAGTTTTCTTTGATGATTTCTTTGGTGTGGTCTTTTAAACTTGTTGTGATGGGTTTTCCGTGTTGGTCAAAATACATTTCACGACTTACCAATACTGAAACGTCCACACCGTTTACATAAATTTTTTCTCTTCTTGCGCTGGGTTCACTTACTACCCAGTTACCGTCTAATGTTGAACCATCGGGGTAACGAATTTTTGCTTTTTGAAATACGATTTCTTCTCCTGTGGCTTCGTCTAAAACTGTTACAGTGTTTTCTTCTTCTTCAAGCACTACCAATGATAAATCTTCGTCTTGCGAAACTGGTTTTACTCGAATTGGGTCTCCATCAAAATCTTTGTCTGCAAACAAATCCGTTGCGTTTCTAAAATCAAGAATGGTAAAGTATAATTTGCCGTATTCTTCATTGATACGAGTTCCTCTGCCAATAATTTGTTTGAACTTGGTCATTGAATTAATATTGGCATCCAACACGATTACTTTACAAGTTTGTGCATCTACGCCAGTTGTCATTAATTCAGAAGTGGTAGCAATAACAGGATATTTTTCTTCGGGATTAATGAAGTTATCTAATTCACGTTTTCCTTCGTCATTATCGCCAGTAATCTGCATTATGTATTTGTAATTTTCTGCAACTAAATCAGCATTTTGTTTGGCTAATGCAGTACGCATACGTTCAGCGTGGTCAATGTCCACACAAAACACAATTGTTTTTGCAAAGCGGTCGTAACCTTTTAAAAACTCTGTTAGTTTTTTCGCAACTAATTCGGTTCGTTCTTCTATTACTAAACTGCGGTCAAAGTCCTTGCGATTATACACACGGTCTTCAACTTCATTTCCTTCTTTATCTATTTTACCTTGGTCTGGTCGCCAACCTTCGGCGTCTACATTTAAACCAATTCTAACCACACGATAAGGAGCAAGAAAACCATCGTCAATTCCTTGTTTCAACGAATAGGTATAAACAGGGTCACCAAAATATTCGGTGTTGCTTGTTTCTTTGGTTTCCTTTGGAGTAGCAGTTAAACCAATATGCGTAGCGTTTTTGAAATAGGATAAAATTTCTCTCCAACTGCTATCTTCTTTTGCACTTCCTCTGTGGCACTCATCAATTACAATCAAGTCAAAGAAGTCTGGCGAAAATTGTTTATACACATTTGCATCTTCGTCTGAACCTGATAAACCTTGATACAAAGCCAAATAAATTTCATAGCTCTTATCAATTTGTCGGTGTTTTACCACCGTCATTTTATCTTTAAAGTGTTTAAAATCTCCTCTGCGTGTTTGGTCAATTAATGCGTTACGGTCGGCTAAAAATAAAATGCGTTTTTTTGCTCCGCTTTTCCAAAGTCGATGAATGATTTGAAAAGCCGTATAGGTTTTTCCAGTTCCGGTCGCCATTACCAAAATAATTCGGTTTTGTCCTTTAGCAATGGCTTCAACTGTTCTGTTTACTGCAATTTGTTGGTAATATCTTGGTTTGCGGTTTGTACCGTCAAAATAATAGTCTTGCGAAGCAATCTTTTCTGCCGTTGGCGTTGTGATGCCTTTGTATTTTTTGTATTTCTCCCAAAGTTGTTCGGGAGTAGGGAAGTCGTCTAAACCGATTTCTGTTTCAATGTTTCCGTCTGTTGCGGTACGGTCGTGAAATAAAAAGCCGTCACCGTTGCTACTGAAAACACAAGGGATGTCCAATATTTTAGCATAGTCCAAAGCCTGTTGAATACCAGCTCTTACAGAATGTTTGTTGTCTTTTGCTTCTATAATTGCTATAGGAATATTGGGCTTGTAATACAGAATATAGTCGGCACGTTTTTGATTTCCTCTTGCTGTCAATTTGCCTCTAACATATATTTTCCCGTCTGTGAAGGAAACTTCCTCTAATAGCTGTGTCAGTCTATTCCATCCCGATTTTTCAACCGCAGGAGTAATAAACTTTGTGCAAATATCACGTTCCGATAAGCTCTTTTTGTCCATTAATTATTTATTCAAATACATTGTTGCAAAATACGATTTATTGTCGAATAGTCTTTTCCATCATCGGCAGTTGTTCGGAATTTCCGAACAACTTGATTCTCGTTTAATTCTCCTTCCTTAAAAACATTACTAATATGTTCACTTACAGTTGATTTTGACCTATCAAACAATTCTTGCATTGCCTTTTGATTAAGCCAAACTGTTTCATCATTAACAAATACATCTACTCGGACTTCACCATCTTGAGAAGTATATAAAATGAAGTCAGAGTTATTGGATAGCATTTCTGACATAACTATTCTTTTATTTCAATAAATTCTGTTTCAATATAATCTTCTGAATCAAGCACAATTTCTTCATCTCTGTACATTTCTCTAATTTTAGAGTATGCCTCATCCATTGAATTTGCTTCAATTTCAATTGTCCTTGAAAGCGTTTCTTTAACTTCAATTTTAAATGTTTCCATATTTGATTTTTTTATAGTTACCTCGACTTATAAATTCAATTATGCCTTTGTCCCGCAATACTTGCAGTTGTTGCCTTATTTTATCTTTGATGAAATTGTTGCTGGGGTATTTTAATTTGAGTTTATCCTCAAATTTATAGATATTTTCTAATGTAAATGTTTCTTTTTTAATTAAATCAACACAAGTCATTAAATCCAATATACAACCTTTGGAATCGTTAGATTTTTCTCTTAAAAACAATGTTTTGTTAAATCAGTTTTCTACAATTTTTTGGTCAATTAATTTAGAATCTTTTACTAAAAATACTTTTCCAGCCTCTGCAATATTTGAAATATCAATATTACAGCCAAACCAACCCAACCTGCTCGCCTTGCAGTATCTGAAAGAAGGTTCCTTTTTACAATTATTTCAGTAGTAAAAAACTATTTCGGAATGATGAGAAAATTCTCTACTGCCCAGCTTTTCGAATAAGTTAAAAAGAAAAAATTAGGATTTTGATTTGAATTGATTTTTTCAATCATTGTAGTGTAAGCTCCGTCATTTATTATACTTGAAAATTTCCCATTTTTACTCTTTAACTCAAATTCTTCAGAACATTTTTTACAGTAAAAATCTGCAACTGGTCTATTGTTCTCAAATTCATTTAATGGAACTTCACCACAACAAGGACAATATGAGTTTTCTCTAACCCAATTTTCGGTTAAAACTCTTGCAATTTGTGAATTACTGAAATATCCTTCCGCAAGTTTTGTGTTGAAACTCAAATTCATTTATGCTGAGAGTTTTGCGTTAGGGATTGCAGTGGAAATCCTTTTGTGAGGAACGAACAAAAGATTGGAACGGAAAGCCCGACCCGATAGGGTAACGTCCAATTCTCCTCTTTTTTCAGGATTGGCATTTATGCTTCTTCTTGCCTTTACTCTTGAAATAGAAAATTCAGAATAAATTTCATCGAAAAAATTATCGTTGGTGTCTTGTTGACCTAAACGCTCTGATTACTCTTAGAAGTCTTATTAATCGTAATAGTCTACCTGCTCTTAAAAGTCAACCATTGGAATGCTTGAAAGCAAGTCAATCCAACCCCATTTCATAAAAATTAGTTTATTGTCGGCTTTGACAAAGCGGTATAAGAATTCAGAAAAAAAGAATGTACAAATTGAGTAATCAAAATAGGTAAGTAGTTTTGACGTTTCGGGAGGTAACTGCCAAAATGTATCTGCTACTAAAGCAACTAACACATACAATGTAAGTATGTTTACAGTAAGATTTAGAAAAACTAATTTTATTTTCGTTATTCATAATTCTAATTTTCTCAATGCTGGTAACCAATACAAATCACTTGTCCCTTAGTTTTTTGGTGTGTTTTAACTGATGATATTCACTTCAAGACGGTGTGAAAATTATTTCATTTCCTTATGTTTATTGTAAATCATTTGGCACACTTTGCCCACCGCTTTAAAAATTGAAGTGTCAAAATTGGAAGTACTTGAAAGACTAGTTAACAATTCAACAGCTTTGTATAAATTTGCGTTATCTTGTCGTCTAACACGTTCTATAAAATTTATTTTAATACTTCCTTTTGACGAATCCGAAACAATTACTTCTTCTGTATTCGTATCTATTGCAAACAACATATTCATATACTTTTGTTATTAAATTGTTATATAAAGTTTTTAATGTAAATGACATCTTCCACTTGAATTGGTTGACATATTTCTACATCTAGCACTTTTCTTTGTTGTTCCTGCACATTGACTTGAGGTGCCTGAAGATTTTTTAGTTATAGAAGAATATTTTAGAGATTGGTTAACGGTTGACTTTCCGTCACAGCAATTGTTACCTACCTTTTTATTATGTACCTTACAATAACAACTATTTGATTTACTTCTATTGCATTTTAGACATAGTAATTGAATATTTGACGCGACACTACTTCCGCCACAAGAATATGGTATGATATGGTCATATTCTAAGTTTTCAAAACTTCCGCAGCATTGGCATTTGCCTCCTCCTCTTGTATAAACTACCTTTTTTGTTGTTTCTGAAATGTATCTGCTTTGAGAAAAACAATAAAAACTTAATAAAAGTAGGGTTAATATTAAGGATAGTTTTTTCATTGCAATTTGGTTTAATGTCTATGTTAATAATTTTGGTTTCTGTTTATTACGGTTACCACTAACGTTTTGTAGCTAAGCGAAGAGCGTTTTGAAACAATCTCTACCGAAAAACTTATAACAAAAACTAACTGTTTATTGGACATTTGCAAAGAAATAATAAATGTACTCACAACCGAGGCTTTTCTACCAAGTTCACGAAAAAATAATTTAAAATTAAAATTGAGTAACAATATGCTGATACTTCGACTCTGCTCAGTAACGAGCTTAACACTAGCGAGAACACCACTAATTTATAATAAGCCACTTACAGAATACTTATGCGAACTGGGTATAATGCTATTTTAAATATATAATTATTTGTTTAAATATAAACCTCTTCTAAATCAATATAATTTGAGTAAACCCATTCGTAAATCTCATTGTAATTTTTATAATAACCATGCAATTTTTTTTTTTTTGTCATTATAAATAGGTTCAATAATTAAATAATTTTGAGTGATACGATACCCTTTAATCTCATCTTTTCCTAATCGTCTCATTACAAAATAATCATAATAATACACTTCATTTTTTTCAATAACAAACCGCCCTGTTTTTGTTTGAATTATTCCAACTATAAATAGAATAATAACACCCGCGCTCATTATTAATGCAATTCCGTTTTTTATTTCAAATGATAAAGCAAATAAGAAAAAAGCGAACAGGGCAATTATTAATGACCCTGAAATATATATAAATATTGCCCAACCTTTTGATGTTTTATACTCCTTCATTTACTTATTCCACGCATCAGTATCCAAACTCCTGTACTGTATTGCTTCTGCCAAATGATAGGTTTGTATGTTAACAGAATTGTCCAAATCGGCAATGGTGCGGGCTACTTTTAATATACGGTCGTAGGCACGTGCGCTTAATCCTATGCGTTGCACAGCGGTTTTAAGAAGTTGGGTGCTAGCTTCGTCTATAGTGCAGTAGGTGCGTTGTTGCTTGCTGCTTAGCATAGCGTTGCAGTACAGGCCTTTTATGCCTGCATAGCGTGCGTGTTGCAGTTCGCGTGCTTTTATAACTCTATCGCGTATGTCGCTGCTTTTTTCGCTTGGCATTTCACGTGTTAAATCGTTAAAAGGTACAGGCGTAACTTCTACGTGTATATCTATTCTATCTAACAATGGCCCCGATATTTTGTTGAGGTATTTGGTAACCGAACCTGGAGGGCATACACATTCTTTGTCGGGGTGGTTGTAATAGCCACACGGGCAAGGGTTCATGCTTGCTACCAACATAAAACTTGCTGGAAATTCTACACTAAAGCGTGCACGAGATATTGTTACACAGCGTTCCTCCAACGGTTGGCGCATTACTTCTAATACTGAGCGTTTAAATTCGGGTAATTCGTCCAAAAACAATACGCCGTTGTGTGCCAATGATATTTCGCCAGGTTGCGGATTCATACCGCCGCCCACCAAGGCAACATCGCTTATGGTGTGGTGCGGCGAGCGAAATGGTCGCAATGAGGTTATGCGTGTTTCCTTGCCCAAACGCCCTGCAACACTATGTATTTTGGTGCTTTCAATGGCTTCGTCTAACGTAAGTGGAGGCAATATAGTAGGTAAGCGTTTTGCCAACATGGTTTTACCTGCACCTGGAGGGCCTATTAGCAGTACGTTGTGTCCGCCTGCAGCTGCTATTTCCAAGGCACGCTTTATGTTTTCTTGCCCTTTTACATCAGCAAAATCATGTTCTATTTGATGTAGTTGATTGTTAAATACCTCCGCATGATTTATGGTGTGTCGTTGCAACGATTCCTCACCCTCAAAAAACTGAATTACTTGCAATATAGTATCAGCACCATACACCTCCAAGTCGTTTACTATGGCGGCTTCCTGCACGTTTTGCATAGGTACTATTACACCTTTAAAGCCTTGTTTTTTGGCCTCTAATGCTATGGGCAATGCTCCACGTATGTTTTGCAATGTACCGTCAAGCGATAGCTCGCCCATTATTACATACTCGTTCAAGTTACGCTTGGGTACTATTTGCTCGCTGGCTGCAAGTATGCCTATTGCTATGGTTAAATCGTAGGCACTCCCTTCTTTTTTAATGTCGGCAGGTGCCATGTTTATTACTATTTTTTTGCCTGGCATTTTATACCCGCTTTGTTTAAGTGCGGTTTCTATACGCTGCTGACTTTCCTTTACGGCATTATCGGGCAGGCCTACATGGTAAAATTTAAAACCAGCATCAGTACTTACCTCTACCGTTATAGTAGTAGCATTAATACCATATACGGCACTTCCAAATGTTTTTACGAGCATACTATTAGCTATGTTTTTTGAGGTTTCTTTTTGGCTGCAGGAAACAAAATATTATTTAATATTAACCTATAACCTGCCGAGTTTGGGTGTAGATTTAAGTCGGTTGGAGGGTCGCCCACCGCATGCTGATAATCCTCAGGGTCGTGCCCTGCATAAAATGTCCATGTACCTTTACCAAATTCTCCGTGTATGTATTTTGCTTCGCCAATGGCTTTATTTTCACCCAATATAAGTACGCCAGGTTTTATAAATTCTTTGCGGAAGGCGGTGGTTTGCCCCATAAATCCTTTTATTATTTGCTCATGGTTTTGATTAAGCATAGTGGGTACAATGTCCCATTTGGCACTAAATTCAAACAAACTAAACACATCGTTTTCTTTACTTACTTTACGGTAAGTGGTAGCGTCAATGTCGGAATACTCGTACTCCATAGGGTTGGGGTGCAGTTTAAAATTTTGGAAAGCAAAAGTATTGGTGTATTTTAATTTTGAATTAGCATTTGGGTCAGATGCATCGCCGTCAAACATACTTTCGCATATATCTATACCTTCGGCTGATAGTGCTATGTCGTAGCTATCCGTTCCACTACACATGGTAAATAAGAAACCCCCACCTGCGGTAAATTCTTGTATTTTTTTTGCGACACCTAATTTAAGTTGCGACACTTTAGGAAAGCCCAATTTGGTAGCACGTGCTTCGGCAGCACGCTGTTCTTCTTGGTACCAAGCCGCATTACGGTATGCGGCGTAAAACTTACCGTATTGCCCCGTAAAATCTTCGTGATGGAGATGCAACCAATCGTAAGTGGGTAGTTTGCCTGCTATTATTTCTTCGTCGTATATTTTTTCGTACGGAATTTCGGCGTATGCAAGTACAAGTGTAACGGCATCATCCCATGGTTGTTTTGTTTTGGGTGTGTAAACGGCTATTTTAGGCGCTTTTTCCAACTTTACAATTTCCATATTTACTTGCGGGTCGGCTATTTCTTGTAATATTAAATTAACACGTGCATCAGCTATTATTTCGTAAGTAATGCCGCGTATGTTTAATTCACTTTCTACAGGCTGTAAGTTTTTAATTAAAAAACTACCGCCTCTATAGTTAAGTAGCCATTGTATATCTACATTATTGCTTATTGTCCAATAGGCTAAACCGTATGCTTTTAAGTGGTTTTTTTGAGACTCATCCATAGGCACAAGTATAGACGATGCCTGCGTGATAAGCGAAGTAAGTATTAATAAAAAAGTGTAGCTAATGCGTTGCATAATTGATTGTAATTGAAATTTAAAAATAGAAATTAAAAACCACTCATTGGCATAAATTATTCCACAAAAAAACCGCTACTAAATTGGTAGCGGTTTTTTGAGAGTTGGTTTTTTTAGAACCTACTGTTAAGCAGTAGTTAAATTAGTTAAATGTATTTGAGAATAGTTTAATAAAAATAAATAGGTTAATAATAAAAGCGTTTCAAACTATTGTTTGAAACGCTTTAAGTACTAAATTGTTGTGTAGTAGTAGTACAAATTACTTTGCGTTTGCTTCAATGTAAGCAATAGCTTGTCCTACAGTACCAATATTTTCTGCTTGGTCATCAGGTATAGCAATATTAAATTGCTTTTCAAACTCCATTATAAGCTCTACTGTATCTAATGAATCTGCTCCCAAATCGTTGGTAAAACTAGCTTCAGGGGTTACTTCTTTTACGTCAACACCTAATTTGTCAACGATAATTGCTTTTACTTTTACTGCTATTTCTGACATGTTTATTTTTTTATTAATGTTATTTGTAATGCAAACGTAATTATTTATGTGAAATATCCAAACAACAAATTACATTCATTTACTAACAAGGTGTTATAAAGTAATTTCATTTTTGCGATAAAAAATAATAAATGTACTCCAAACATCTACAGTAGGTGTATAAACACATATTATTTGAATTATTAAAAATGTAGTATTTGTTAAAAAATAATATCTAAATAATAGTCATTTTACTCATTTAAGTAAAATAAAAGCTATCTTTAATTAGTAAATTAAAAAAAACTTCTCATGAATAAATTATACACAAGTTTACTTTTATGCTTAATAAATGTTTGCTTACAAGCGCAACAAGCCCCTCCAGCTTCATTTAAAAGTATTCATGAGGAACAATCCAACTATTATAAAAATTTGGGATTGAATGATGCGCAATATGCCGCACAATACATAAATACTTTAACTACTGCCAAACAAACAAGTACACAAGCCTGCACGCTCAAAAAAAAGGTGTATGGTTGGCATCCATACTGGAGCGCTGGTGCTGAGGCCAACTACCAGTGGGATAAACTAAGCCACTTAGTTTATTTTGATTATGAAGTAAGTACATCAACAGGAAACAATATCAATAGTAGCTTTGCGTGGAGTACTTCTAATGCGGTTACACAAGCTTTGGCAAACAATGTAAAGGTGCATTTTTGCGCTACTATGTTTAGCGGACACGCCACTTTTTTGGGCAGTACCAATGCCAAGCAAACATTTATAACCAATGCCATTAATTTACTAAATGCGCGCGGCGGTGTAGGCGTTAACATAGATTTTGAGGGAATGGCATCAAGTAATAAAACTGCATTTACTGCTTTTATACAAGATTTGCACACCCAACTTAAAGCTGCTAATAGCACCTATGAGGTAACGATAGCAATGCCGTCAGTAGATTGGGGCGGAGTTATGGATATTTCTAATTTAAATTCATCAGTAGAGTTATTTTGTATAATGGCCTATGATTATTATTATGGTAGTAGTGCTAATGCAGGGCCTACATCGCCCACTTATTCGCTTACTACATCCTATAATCAAAATATATCTAAGTCTATTACCTATTATTTAGGGCAAGGTGCCCCCAAAACTAAACTAATATGTGCGTTGCCTTATTATGGCAGAGAGTGGTCGGTAACTGGTACTGCTGCAGGCGCACCTACTACAAGTGGTTCGGCAAGTGTTACGTACAAGGCTTTGCGCGTTAATGCAAGTGGTAATTTTAACACCAAACTTTGGGAAAAAAATTGTTTCTCACCTTACTACAATTACTCAAGCAAACAATGTTTTATTGATGATGCCTTTAGCTTTGACAGAAAGCTGGAGGTAATAGAACAAATGGGCATAGGAGGCACTGGAATATGGGCTTTGGGCTATGATGATGGTTATACTGATTTGTGGTCGGTGCTCGAAAATAGATTAACTACTTGTGGCGTAAAAAAATGTACTGATAGTATATTTGATGGTGGAGGCCCAACCCGCAATTATTACGACAAGGAAAGTTATACTTACACAATATCGCCAGCTGGGGCAAGTAGTGTAACTATAGATTTTAAAACCTTTGGTTTAGAAAATGGAAACGATACTTTAGCAATATATGACGGTGCTACACTTACTTCGCCACTTATTGGCAAATATACGGGTGCTGCATCTCCTGGAGTTATTACATCTACATCACCCAGTATTACTTTGCGTTTTAAAGCAGATAATGGAGTAAATAATATTGGTTATAAAGCCGTATACACTTGTGTGAGCGATAGTGTAAAACCAACAACTGTTATAACAGTTCCTAACGTTTGGGAAAGCACCTCATTTACCGCATCATACACTGACGCTGATGTGGGTACAGGAGTAGATAAAGGCTTGTATAACGTAAGCGCGCACAACGGTACAGAATATAGAAGTAATGCTGTGCGCGGTTTTATTAATGACGAATTTAACACCACCATACACCCTTCGTGGACACAAAAAAAAGGCACATGGGCAATAGCAGGTGGTACTCTTACACAGACCGATGTAATATCAAATAATACCAATATTTATACTCCTATTGCGCAAAACATAAGTAATAAATATTTGTATAATTGGAAAGGAAAAGCCCAAGGCACAAGTAGTACACGCCGTGCAGGCTTACATATAATGTGTGATATAGCCGATAGTGCCAATCGTAATAATTCGTACTTTATGTGGGCTAGATTTGATGATAATAAACTACAGTTTTATAAAGTTCAAAACAACGTATTTGGTACACCTGTTATTGATATTAATTACACATTTGTGGCAGGGCAAACCTACGATTACAAAATATTATATGACCGCATATTGGGCGATGTAAAATTATTTATAGATGATAAATATGTAGCTAGCTGGAAAGACGGAACACCAATAGCTACTGGTAATTCGGTGTCTTTTCGTACTGGACAATGCGAATATGTAATTGATGATTTTAGGGTTTATCGCTCGCGCGGAAACACTACGAACATTACCGTAGGTAATACTACTAGCGATATGGTGCAATTTCAAAACGATAACCCTAGTACACCAGCCTGCAAAATACGTTCGGTAGCCATAGATTTAAGCAACAACTGGAGCTCTATTGTTTCTAAAAATGTAAATATAGACTGGACTAAACCCAACACTATAACTACTGTAAACGATGGTTCTGGTGCTGATCAAGCCAATATTACTACAAATACAATAAGTACTAATTATACCGCAAGTGCCGATGTAAACTCAGGTATAACTACTTATTACTACGCCATAGGCACAGCTCCAAAATTAAGCAATGTGCATGTATATACTTTAGTAGGAAATAGTACAAGTGTAAGTTCTGCGCCGTTATCATTAACCAATGGTACTATGTATTACATAAGCGTATATGCGGTAAATGGGGCAGGCTTAATAAGTGATACTACAGTAAGTAATGGCTTTGTATATACTGGTACAACAATTATAGTTGGTATGGCACAAATTACTGCGCAACTAAATAGTTTAATAAGTGCATATCCTAACCCAAACAATGGCACATTTGTACTTACTTTACCAGAATGTGTAGGCTATAGTTACAATGTAATAAATACATTGGGGCAAACCATACAACAAGCCAACACAAGCAATTATAACACAATTATAGACTTGCAACAACAACCCAAAGGCATTTATTTATTACAAATTTATAATAATGATAAATTAATAAAAACGCAAAGGGTAAGTGTACAGCAGTAAAACTAAAAAATATTAAGCAGAAAAAAAACAATACTAATACTACTACTACTCGTATTTTCTGATGCCACTAAGCCCCTTAAGTGGTAAATACTTATAAAACTTAAAGTATAAAAAACTAATTTACACCTTACTAAAACCAATAACGGTAAAGAGTTAGCTATGGTAAGTTTAGCAGTAGTTTCCACATAAGCATATGTAGCAGCTATTTCTTCTTTTATCTTTTTAAACTTACTTAGTACAACCTATAGTAATATTAATTAATGCGCTGTTAGCTAAACATACGCTTTGCTTGTTTTGTTTATCTCTTTAATCCGAAATTAAACACCACGCATAATACCATTTACCGATTCTTTTATAAAATCTACAATTGCGCGTTTTTGGATACTTTCGGGGGCTTCTTGCTCTACTATGCTCAAGGCATTGGTAACATTGTGCCCACGTACATATATAGTGCGGTATATATCTTCTATTTGCAATACGGCTTCGTTGCTAAATCCTCTGCGGCGTAAGCCTACACTGTTTACGCCTATGTAGCTTAATGGTTCGCGGGCTGCTTTAGTATAAGGCGGTACGTTTTTACGTACTAAACTTCCACCAGTTATAAATGCGTGCTGCCCTATACATACAAACTGTTGCACAGCTACTACTCCTTCCAGTATTGCGTGGTCTTCAATGGTAACGTGCCCTGCAAGGTTTACCGAGTTGGCAAGTATTATGTTGTTACCCAATAGGCAGTCATGTGCTATGTGCGCATACGCCATTATAAGGCAGTTGCTACCAATTACGGTTTTGGTACGGTCGGCAGTACCACGGTTCACGGTTACACATTCGCGAATGGTAGTGTTGTCGCCTATTTCGGCAGTAGTAAATTCGCCACCAAATTTTAAATCTTGCGGAATAGCTGCTATTACTGCTCCTGGAAATATTTTACAATTTTTGCCAATACGTGCACCTGCAAATAATGTTACATTGGGACCTATCCAAGTACCATCGCCTATTACTACATCATCATCAATAAATGCAAATGATGATACGGTAACATTAGCGCCAATAATGGCATTGGGGTGTATATCGGCTTGTTTACTTATCATATTTTTAGTTTTTAACTTTTACTATTTGCGCCATCATTTCGGCCTCCATTACTACTTTATCATTTACTTGTGCTACTCCTCGCATGTGGCATATACCGCGGCGTATAGGGGTAATAAGTTCTAGTTTAAATACAATAGTATCACCTGGTACTACCATGTGTTTGAATTTAACATTATCAATTTTCATAAAATAAGTTAAATAATTTTCGGGATCGGGTACTGTTTTTAATACTAATATACCACCTACTTGTGCCATAGCTTCTATTTGCAATACACCAGGCATTACTGGGTTACCAGGAAAATGTCCTACAAAAAATGGTTCGTTAAATGTTACGTTTTTCAACCCTACTACACTACTTTCGGTAAGTTCCATAATTCTATCTACTAACAAAAACGGATAACGGTGTGGCAACATTTTTTGGATATCTACGAGTTGCATTACCGCAGGTTTGTTAGTGTCGTAAGGAGTTACGTAGTTTTTATTAAACTTTTGCTTTTCCTCTTTAATAACTGCTTTAAGCACTTTGGCAAATGCCACATTACCCGCATGCCCAGGGCGAGCGGCAAGTATATGCCCTTTTATGTGCATACCCACTAAGGCTAAATCGCCTACAATATCAAGTAATTTGTGGCGTGCAGGTTCGTTGTAAAATTTAAGTTCGGTATTGTTTAATACTCCCTTACCTTTTACTTGTACTTTGGGTTTGTTAAACAATACGGCTAACTCGTCTAATTTTACTTGATCTACCTCTTTGGCTACAAGTACTATAGCGTTATTTAAGTCGCCCCCTTTGGCTAAGCCATGAGTAAGTAACATTTCTAATTCGTGCAAAAACACAAAAGTACGGCAAGGTGCTATTTGTGTTTTAAAATCTTCGATAGATAGCATTCCTGCATGTTGTGTGCCAAGTACCTCACTGTTATAATCTACCATTACCGTAATGCGGTACTCGCCACCTCTAGTAGGCACTGCCAAAAACTCTACCCCTTTTTCTTTATCTTCATACACCACATCATTCTTTAATTCAAAATATTGGCGTTCGGCATCTTGTTCTACATTGCCTGCAGTTTCTAATAATGCTACAAATGCAGCCGAGCTTCCGTCCATTATGGGTACTTCAGGACCATCTATTTCTATAAGTGCATTGTCGTAATTCATACCTAACAATGCTGCTATTAAGTGTTCTATAGTACTTACCGATGCTCCTTCGTTGCTTATAGTTGTGCCACGTGCGGTATCTGTTACAAAATCAGCATTAACAGGTATCACAGGTTGATTTTCGGCATCAATTCGTTTAAATTTAAACCAATGATTAGTAGGTGCTGGGTGTATAGTTATGGTGGCTTGCTTGCCAGTGTGTAATCCTATACCGCTTATGGTTACGGTATTTAGTAAGGTGCGTTGTTTTATCATTTTTTACTGTACAGTTGTATAAATATAATTGTGTTAAAAATAAAAATAGTTTTGAATTACATTACAGAATTACCCTACGAGTTATTAACCATTATAGCCCATTAATATTAAGTACTAAAACCATATTCTGTTTCGGTTAAAAAATAGGTTGCAGCCAAACGTTTTAAATCTTATTTTTACAAAAAAAAATTATACTCTTTGCTACAATGATTTTACCAATATTAGCCTATGGCGACCCTGTACTTAAAAAAAAATGTACTGACATTACTAAAGACTATTCCAACTTAAATAAACTAATAAACGATATGTACGCCACCATGGATAAGGCGCACGGCGTGGGTTTGGCGGCACCACAAATAGGTAAACCCATACGTTTGTTTATAGTAGATGCTTCAGGTTTTGAAGACGAATACCCAGATACTGCCGACTTTGTACAAACGTTTATTAACCCTGTTATTATTGAAGAATCGGGTACCGAATGGGCATTTAACGAAGGTTGCTTAAGTATACCGGGCATACGCGAAGATGTAATGCGTAAGCCCACTATTGTAGTTCAATATTTTGATGAGGATTGGGAACTTATTGAAGAAGAATTTGACGGTATTATAGCTCGAATTATACAACACGAGTACGACCACATAGAGGGTAAGCTGTTTGTAGAACACCTATCATCATTTAATCGTACGATGTTGCGTGGCAAACTCAACGATATTACCGCAGGCAAAGTAGAGGTAAACTATCGTATGAAATTTCCTAAAAAATAAATTTATTTTAAAGTGTAATTTTAAATATATATATTACTGCAGGCGTACACGAGGGTCAAACAAGCCATAAATAATATCTACTATAATGTTGATGAGTACAAACAATATAGATATTACCAATACGGTACCCATTACTACAGGGAAATCATATTTTTCTAATGCGCCTACTACCTCTGCACCTATTCCTTTCCAACCAAATACATACTCTATAAACACTGAACCTGCCAACAACGAGGCAAACCAGCCAGATATGGCCGTAATAACAGGCGTAAGCGAGTTGCGTAATGCATGTTTTATAATTACGGTACTATTAGCCAATCCTTTGGCGGTAGCTGTGCGTATAAAATCTTGCGAAAGTACATCTAGTAGCGAGTTGCGGGTAAGTTGTATAATTACGGCTAATGGTCTTATACCAAGGGTTATAGCAGGTAGTATTATATTTTTCAAATCCAATTGTTCCCCTTCAAATGGATCTATAGAATACAAACTGCCCGTCATATTTAAGCCTGTATAATCGCTTAATATAAAGCCAAATACCCACGCTACTATTATTCCTATAAAAAACGATGGACCACTCATTCCTAAAACCGCAATTACTAAGGTAGAAGTATCTATCCAAGTGTCTTTGTATATTGCCGAAACTATGCCTAATGCTATGCCTATTACACTTGCAAACATTATAGCGGCTAAAGCCAATGCAAAGGTTTCGGGCAAGGCTTCAAATATTATATCGGCTACTTTGCGCTTAGTTTGGTAAGAGCGACGCAAGTAAGGATATTTTAAAATAATAATTTTGTTGTTGCTCAACGTTAGCAATTGCGCACTACTTGCATATTTATCGGTACTAAAAAACAGTAAGCTACTTTTATCTTTAGTATCGTGGTAAGATATTGGCGAGAGGTCATTGGCGTACATTAAAAACTGTTCGGTTAATGATTTGTTGCGTCCTAGTTCTTTATTTATAGCCTCAATAGAAGCAGCATCTGCACGTTGCCCAAGCATCATACGTGCAGGGTCGCCTGGCAACACATTAAACAATAAAAACACTACGCATACTACGCCTAGCAATACAAAAAAACCATACCAAATTTTGCGTAATAAATACCTTAACATTTATGCGCTTATTTGGCTAAGTATGTAGCTTGTATTTCGTCAATAGTAGGCACATCATTAGCGTGCCACATATTTACAACAGTTCCTTCCTTGAGCAATATAATACCTGGATTACTACGTATCATTGTCTTTAAAGCTGTTTCATCACAACTGTAATATTCATACATTATTTGATGGACATGTCTAAAATTGTCAACTAAACTATAGGGCGATGCTGATATACCATATATAGGTACATTAGCTTTTTGCAAACCTTGTGCAAGGGCATTAATGTTGGTTTGTACGGCAGTGGTTGTTTTGGTAATATCATAACATATAACCAAAAAAGTATATCCTTTGGTAGTAAGTATATCATTGGTATAATCGGTGCTACCATCTTGGCTTTGTATTTTAAAATCGTGTATAGGTGGCGTATACCCTTTGGTTACGAGCTTACTTATGGTAGTATCCCAAGCCCAAGTAAGGGTATCTTCCCATAGTTTAGATTTCATATACTCATCTTGCGTAAACTCTTTTATTACATTAGTTTTTAAGTTTTTATATTTTAAAATAGTTGCATACACATCTACTTGTGCACCTTCGGGTACTTCCATTTGTTTTAAAATATTTTTGCCTATTGCATATGGTCTAAAATCTTTAACGGGCAAGTGCATATAACAGTACACCGTAAATGCCGTAGCGAGCACGGTAAATAGGGTTACTAATGTAAAATTGAGTTTAGGAGGTAACGCATCTTTTATTTTGTTGCGCATTATAAATATAGGTAGTATTAATATAAGTAATACAATATCTTTAGTAAACGATTGCCAAGGGGTAAGTTTAATGGCATCGCCAAAGCAACCACAATCGGTAACTTTGTTAAAATAGGCAGAATAAAATGTAAGAAAGGTAAAAAATACAATCATTAACAATAGCAACAAACTATTAAGTTTGGCTTTAAAACCAGTAATGGCAGCTACTCCACAAGCAACTTCAAACACACATATAAACATAGATAACCCAACTGTAATGGGGTGAAGCCATTCCATACCAAATACTGTAAAGTATTCGTTTAATTTTATAGAAAAACCAATTGGGTCGTTGGCTTTAATTAGGCCCGAAATAATAAATAATACACCTACTAATATGCGGCAAATCCAAGTTATAAAGTTCATCATGATTATATTATTGTCTTATTATTGTTTTTAAATTTTGATACTGCTAAACTACTACTATTTGTATAATTATAAAAATGAAAAATAGTTTACTGCAGGTTACTCGGCTTGTAATTTTGTTTTGCAATAGTTAGTAACTTCTTCCATAAGCATACCTCTCGACCCCTTTACATACACAATATCATTGGGTTGTAACAGTTTTAATAAATCTTGTGCAAGATTAATTTTGTTATCGTAAAGTTTTTTGTTTTTAACGGCTACTCCACAACCTTTTAATGTTTGTGTACTTTCTGCGCCAAATAAATATACGTTGTTGAGTTTAAGTTTCGCAATATATTTGCCTATTGCCAAATGCTCTGTAGCGCTAGTTTTACCTAGCTCTAACATATCGCCTATTACCAAATATTTTTTGCCTGTGGTGGTGTAATCACGCATGCTATCTAGCCCTAATATAACCGAATCGGGGTTGCTGTTGTAGCAATCGTTTACAAAGGTAATGCCCCCGTAAGTAGCGGTATCCATACGTTTGCTACTAGCACTTACAAAATTTGCTAAGGCATAGTTTAAGTTTACCAAATTTATATTAAAGTGCATTGCCACGCAAGCCACAGCGGTAGCGTTGTATAGGGCAGGCTTACCAAACGCATTTACTATAGGTGTACTTATAAGTTTATTACCTTGGTACAATGCTAACATAGGATTAAAATGTGGCGTATAACCCATCAACGTGCCATGAAACCCAGTTTTACAAGCGTACAGTTGCTTTTGTTTTGTACTTAATTTTTTATCTGCATAATTTTTTAAGTGTGTATCTGCATAATTTACAAAACAAATTGTATTTTTTTTAGTGCGTAAATAATCAAATAATTCTAACTCGGCTTTGGCAACACCTGCTTTGTTTTTAAAAAATTCTAAATGCTCCTTGCCTATATTGGTAATAAGTCCATAATTGGGATCACTTATATTGCAGAGATAAGTTATTTCGTCAAAATGATTACAGCCGACTTCCAATACTGCATATTCGTGTTGCTTGGTAAGGCGCAGTAGTGTAAGCGGTACGCCAATATGGTTGTTCAGATTTCCTTCTGTTTTTAAAGTATTGTATTGTGTACTCAACACACTATACAACAATTCTTTGGTAGAGGTTTTACCGTTGCTTCCTCCTATAGCTATTATTTTTACTGGTAATGTAGCACGATGCTGTTGTGCTATTTGGCCAAGTGCAAGTGTGGTATCTTTTACAGCAATGAATGCCGTAGTTTGGTACTTAGTTGCGTTTAGGTTAAACCATTGTATACTTACTATTAGTACTGTACACCCTTTGGCTATTACATCTGGTATAAAATTATGCGAGTCGTGATTATCGCCTTTTAATGCTACAAAAAAACAGTGTTCGTTTGCCTTACGGCTATCAATACAAACAGCAGTTAAGTACTTAGGCAAAAACGATTTTACAAGTTGCTTACGCTCGTATTTTATTTTTAATAATGTGGTAATAGCAATCATATTTTATTCAGAAACTAAGCGTTTAAATTCTTTATTGTAATGCACAAATACATTAATGTAACCCAAGCGTGCCGAACGATACATAATAGGAAACAATGCTATAATAATCGGGGCAAAAGTAATAACGTAAACAAATGCAGCATACATATTAAAAAGATTAAGCAATATTGCCCAAACAACTGCCACGCCTACCGTTAAGCCATAGCTCATATACATTGCGCCGTAATAAAAACCTGGTTCTTTTTTAAAATCTTCGCCACATACACTACACATATCATTCATTTTATGAAACGTAGCAAGATTGTAAGCATAGTTGCTTGTAAAAAAACTACCCTCGTGGCAGTGCGGACATTTGTTAGCGAATACGCTATATACTTTAGTTGATTTTAACATTTTAATAGAGATTAGATTTGAGATTACACACATTATACTTCAAATAATATATGAAGCGTAATTTTTAATTCGTGATTAACTAAATTATCTGTAACCGAAACGTTTTAATTGGTTATCGTCATTACGCCAATCTTTTTTAACTTTTACGAATGTTTCTAAAAATATTTTCTTTTGAAAAAACACCTCCAAATCCTTTCGCGCTGCCGTTCCTACACGTTTTATAGCTGCTGCATTAGGGCCTATTATTATGCCTTTTTGCGACTCTCGCATTACATATATATCTGTACTTATGCGTATAATTTCGGGGAGTTCTTTAAACTCCGTTACCAATACTTCCACTGAATAAGGAATTTCTTTTTCGTAGTACAACAATATTTTTTCACGTAATTTTTCTTCCACAAAAAAACGTTCCGACTTATCCGTGAGTTGGTCTTTGGGGTAAAATGGCGGATTTTCGGGCAATAGTTCCACAATACGTTTTTGTATGTGATCCATATTAAACTTATTTAATGCCGAAAACGGAACAACCTCAGCATTGGGTATTAGCTCTTTCCAGTAGTCTACACGGGCATTTAATTCCTCTTGAGATTTAAATATATCTATCTTGTTTAGCAGCAACAACATAGGGGTTTTGGTTTTTAATATTTTTTCAAATACCTCATCGTTGTTTATTTTTTCTTCCTCCGCATCTACTACTATTAGCAGTACGTCAGCATCTGAAAACGCTTCGTTTACAAAACCCAACATAGCGTCGTGTAGTTTGTATGCAGGCTTTAATACACCTGGAGTGTCGCTATATACAATTTGATAATCTTCGCCGTTTACTATGCCTTTTATACGGTGGCGTGTAGTTTGTGCTTTACTTGTAATAATGCTTATACGCTCTCCTACTAATTGGTTCATAAGCGTTGATTTGCCCACATTGGGACTTCCTATAATGTTTACAAATCCTGATTTGTGCATACGTGAGTTTTATTTATTAGCTGTTTTTTTTAATAGTAGTAAAGCTAATCTTAATTAGCTGTTTTAGAGTTATTTTTTTCTATAAATATAAATGAGGGTTCCTCTTAGCATACTATTTATTAATTTAAGCTCAAGCAAAAAAAAATGCAAAGGCAATAAATTTGGTTAAAAGTATGTACTCGTAATAAATTAAGTCCAAAAGTTTAACGTTAAACTTTTGGCATAATAATTTTATGTATAAAATACTTTGTATAAAGTAAATAATATCAAACTGGCGATTGTGAGTGATAATACCAAATAAAAAAACATTAGATTAGACAATTAACTATTATAATTAGCAAAACAAAAAGTTTGTTTTATAGTGTATTTTACACATATAAATTATTTGATTTGACTAAAAATTTAGGTTTAATTTATTAATAATAAACGGCGCATATTATGTAAATAAGCGCCGTTTGATATATTATTAACTGTAGCCACAAGTTTATTCTTTTTTACCGCGGATACAGCTTACATTACCTGTTACTTCAAATGCATTGCGCATACGTTCTTCTTCAAACTTTACTGCGTTATTATCTCCACACACTTGAGGATGTGTGTAGCTTGTAGAACCATCGGCAGCTTTAGTAAAATAATCAACTTTACATTTTGTGCATTTTTTGCACGACGACATTCCTGCTAATAAAGCTACTGCAATGGTACTTAATAAAATATATTTTTTCATTATTATTAGTTTTATTGTTTTTTTATTTGCCTTCAAATATATAACATATAGATAATCTAAACCAATTTTATTTTGTAAAAAATAATAGTTGGTATTTATTAGTTGTGTTTTGTAAAAAATAAATTATATTAGCATTAATATTTATTAATTAAAAAAAAATGAAAATCCAACTATTTACCTCTCTTATGTTTATATCAATAACACTTAGTAGTGTAGCTATTGCACAGACAGAAAACATTATAAAAGTAGAAATAAACAACAATGCGTATATGTGCCCCAATCTTAGTATGAAAATTAAACGTACAGTAAATATGCGAAAAACAGATATAACCAATTGGAAAGTTACTGCTGATTTTAGTAGTGCAACATTTACCGCGAGCAATGCTATATGCAACAAAGACAGCATAATAAAAATATTTACCAAAGAAGCTGAATTTCCTATAAACACTATAAACCTAATTACAATAAACGGTAATGAGGTATATAAAACTAGCATGCCAAAATCAATTACCCCACACCATTAAGCATAACAAAACGCCTAATAGAATAAGTATAACAAAACATAAATACCTTCTAATTACATGAAAGCAATTTTTACTCCATTTTTATATATAATATTAACAGCTAGTACTTGCTTTGGGCAAGTTACTTACTTAAAAACAATAGATCTTCACGCCTTAAACTTTGGCCAAGCACTAACACCAACAAAAGACAAAGGCTATATAGTAGTAGGGCAAGAGGAGCATTTGGAACATCGTGACGGAGAGGATATTCACTGTAATTTTTATTGGGCAAAATTTGATTCTTGTGCCACTATCCTATACTCCAATATATTTGCTTGGCTTGGAAGTCCTCGTATGAAAGCTTTTGGTCCTCGTTACGTTATTCAATCTACCGTGCCCAACAAAATAGTTACCACAGGTATGTATACAATCAACTTGGGTAATGCTACAGCTCCTAATTTATTAACTGAGATGTTTGTACTACAAATAGATGAAGCAGGAACTATTGATTGGATGACCTCAATATCTGATGGGACAAACGTATCTCAAGGTGCTCATTTATGCGAAAGCACTAGTGGATACATTGCTTGCGGATTTGTAAACGAAGATGCGCTATCGGTAAAAACACCCTATATTACAAAGTTAGACAAAACCAACGGTGCACTAATTTGGGAAAAAAAATTATCATCTCTCAATGGTACTTATTCTAATGCAAATTATGTAGAGGAATTTCCTAATGGAGATATTTTATTGTTGGGCTCTTATGGCAATGGTGTTAATAATAATTTTTATGCGTTACGTTTAGATGGTGCAGGAAATATAATTTGGAGTAAAGAGTATGATGTATCTCAGTTTGATGGTTTGGATTGGGACGTGTCGGGTAAAATAACAAGTGATGGTGCTTTTTTAATTTCGGGCAGTACTAAGCAAGGTACTAATTACAACACAGCACTTATAAAAGCAAATGCTACCACAGGAGCTGTTATACACACCGCAACGTTTGATAATGCTGGACAAGAGGACAGAGGAAGAACAGTAACAGAATTAACAACAGGCGATTATGTACAAATGGGTAATACCGAAGCTGGTGGTATAGCCCATACAATTATGAATAAAGTAAGCAAAAATTTTAACTACAAATGGTCGCGAACTATGACGCTTAACAACTACTCAAAATCGTGGGGAATAAACGAAAATAGCGATAAAGGAATTGTGTTTTCGGGTCTAACACTAAATACAACTTCTAAATATGTGGCATTATTGGTAAAAACAGATTCTCTAGGAAACTTGGGTTCCGCTTGCAATAAAACGGCAACACCTACTATAACTTATAACACTCCATTTGTAAGCGCAAACACCGTTATCGTTACCACCTCTTCATCTCCAAGTTGTTATTTCAATAATATTGATAAAAGTAGTTTTAGCTTTAATCTGCATGTTCAAACGCCTGTAATAGAAGATGTGTGTTTTGATTGTAATCCAGTTTTAATAGCAAGTAAAACAAATATTTGCCCAAATGATACATTTTATACTATTGCTAATAAAATGAGTTGTGGGCAACACACACTATCTGTAGCTGAAGTAGCTACAGGAATTGTAACTGTACCATTTAAAGTAGTTGGCGACACAAATTTTTACATACTTACCACACCTGGCAGTTTTACCATAACACGAAATACAGTATGTAATGGCGTACCTAATGTTATAGTTAAAAACATAGAGGTGTTTACTTTTCCTGTAGTTACTATTACAAGTACACCTTCTTTTTGCCAAGCAGATAAAGATACACTTTTTGCTACCGTTACTTCTGGTACTGCACCATATACTTACACTTGGAGTGGTGTAGGCGTACCAAATATAAATAATAGTACATTACCTTTAAATACAAACGCCACACTTAATGTAATGCTATCAATAAAAGATAGTTATGGTTGTAAAAGTGCTAGTGCAGTTTATACTTTGCAAAACTATCCATTACCACAACCCAATTTTACAGTAGTTGATGTGTGTTTAAATCAAACATCATTATTTGTAAACACAACACCTGCAAGCCCTACTATTACAAGTAACAACTGGTTGTTTTACAATGGAGCATCTACACTATTGGGAACAAATAATGTAAGTAATGGCGCACATTTATTTACTACTTGCAACGAAGCGTTTACTGCTAAATTAATTACTACTACTGATAGGGGATGTGTAGATTCTATAACTAAACCTGTTATTGTACATTGCTTACCAATACCTAATTTTACATTTAATAATGGTTGCGAAAAAGATACAAGTATTCATTTTATTAATGCCTCGGTTAATGGTAACGGTACTGTAGGTGCTGTAAATAGTATATGGTTTTTGGATGTGAATAATCCTACCGAAAGTACTAGTAATCCTATAAAAACATATTACACCGCAGGTGAATATCCTGTTACATTAAAAATAACTGACATATATGGGTGTACAAAAGATAACACCCAAAACTTAAAAGTATATCCAAAACCAAACGCCAATTTTACTACAGCTAGCGTATGTTTACATACGCAAAGTGTATTTAATAATACTGCCACACTTAATGTGCCTACAACAGGCGGATTTACTGATGTTATAAACGGTTATAAGTGGGATTATAATTATGATAATGTAACATTTACCACAGATGCTACTACATCAAACGCTTCATACACCTATCCTATAGCAGCTACAGAAAATAAGCCCTTGGTTACTTATATAATTAAAACAAACAATAACTGTAAAGATACTATAACTAAACCTATTACCGTATGGACATTGCCACTGGTAAGTTACACCACCAACGCACCATGCTACCCCAACCCATTAGAATTTAAAAATGCTACAACAATACATGCAGGTACTGACAATAGTGCCGTTGCCAACATGGTAGAAAAATGGGGCGATAATAAATTAGAGATTATTCCACAATTAACCACGCAAACCACACATAATTATAGCACAAGTGGAAACTATCAAACTATGCTTATAGCCACAAGTAACAAAGGTTGTGTAGACAGTTTAAAAGTACCTGTGGTAATTCATGCTAAGCCCAAAGCTTTGTTTACATTAGCTCCGCCCGAAGGTTGCGAACCTTTATGTGTAATGTTTACTAACTATAGTACGCAAAATCAATCGCCTGTGGTTGAAACTATTAGTAAGTACGAATGGACACTTGGCGACTACAACAACGCCACAAGTGCTGATAATATTCCTACTACAAAAGATCCAAATTATTGTTATGAAAATTCATCAGACACTGTACAAAAACACAGCGTTAATTTAATAGTAACTACTAATGCGGGTTGTAAAGACACGTTGTTGAAACAAAATGCCGTAACCGTATTTCCAATGCCAACAGCGGCTTTTACAGTAAGCCCAACTGTTACAGATATGCTTAACTCGCAAATATACATAACTGACCAATCTCACTTGGCAAACGTAATAGAATGGAACTATGGAGATGGGCATACAAAATTGTTGCGTAATACTACCCCTTTGCTAGCAACATTACCTTACTATTATACCTATACTGACTCAGGCATATACACCATTAATCAATTAGTAAGTACCAACTACGGTTGTATTGATACTGCTACACGTATAATAAAAGTTAAGCCTATTTATACTATTTATATACCCAATACATTTACACCAAACAACGACGGTATAAACGATGATTTTAAACCTGTGGGTATAAATATTAAGGAAATAGATTTATTTATTTATGATAGATGGGGAGTACTTATAGCACGCATACAGGGCGGCATTAATGCTAAAGGCTGGGACGGTAACGACTACCGCACGGGCGAACCTTGCAAGACAGAGGTGTATAATTGGAAATTAAATTATATAGATATATTTAACGAAAAACATACTGATTGGATTGGTTCAGTAACATTAATAAAATAAGCTCTGGTGAAGATGAGGTGCGTGTATGAATCTTAATTAAATAAAATTAAACCTCATTTTACTCTGTTTATACGTTTTTTTATTTTAATAATTACGAATAATTTTTTCATCCCTAATACATTTAAAACGGAATGATAATTCATTTTTTAAAAGTAAAAAATATTACGAACACTTAAATATTTTATACCATTTGTAACATAATTGAACCATTATATTTTAAAAAAAACTCAGTAAATGATCAAGTTTTAAACAATTAATATGCAAGTCAAAATCAATATTAACTCTAACAGCACTTTTCAATTTTACACAAAACATTCATTTCTACCAGCATCACTAACACTATTGCATTATATTTTATTACAAATACTTTAGTACTTTAGTTCCCAATGCAGCGCTGTTGTATTGGGAATTTTTTTTAAGCACACATTTACCCTAAAACTAATGATAAAAGTAAACCACCTAACGTATGATTATGCTGGTAAACGTGCGTTGCAAGATGTTTCGTTTGAAATAGCACAAGGGTCAATAACTGCTTTAGTTGGCCCTAATGGTGCAGGTAAAACCACCTTGCTGCGTAGCCTTGCTGCACTTACTAAGCCACTAAGTGGAGAGGTATTTATAAACAACATTAACGCATTTATACAACCTCAACAAGTGCATGCACAAGTAGGATATTTGCAAGATTTATTTGGTCTGTACGATTCACTTACCGTGTTACAATCTATGGAATTTACGGCATACAGCCGTTTGCAAAATTATAGCAATATAGATGAGGCTATAACCACAGCCATACAACGCGCGGATATTGGTAGTTTTATACATAATAAAATAAATACACTTTCGCGCGGAATGCGCCAGCGAGTAGGTATAGCGCAAGCTATAGTGCATAACCCTAGAGTATTACTGTTAGACGAACCTGCCTCAGGCTTAGACCCTGAGGCACGCCACTCCTTATCTCAACTATTGTTGGAGCTGCGTAATA
>JACMRI010000036.1 GCA_014376525.1 Bacteroidia bacterium
AGCAATTTAATACGGAAACAGTATTAAACCAACGATATGTATATGGGCTATCGCAACTGCCCAACAGAACTTTACTACTAAGTACCAACGAGGGTTTAGTAACCTACGACGGTAATATATTTATCAACTACACTACCAAAAACGGATTAGCCAACGATTTTGTAACCTGCCACAAGACAGACAAACAGGGTAATGTATGGTGTGGGCATTATCAAAATGGTGTATCTGTTTGGAATAAAAATAACGCTATCAAAAAGTTATTAAGTATAGAATTAAAAAATACAAAAGTTACTGCTATAAGTTTATACTACACCTCAACCAAAACATACAATGTATATGTATTTACTATGGGTAAGGGTACGTATGTGCTTAATAATGAGGGGAGAATAATAAGCCATAATGAGAGCGAAAGCGTAGTGTATTTAGCCACACTGCACAACAATGAATTGATTACCGCTACCGAAATGGGTATAACTATAACCAACTTAAGTACTCATAAAACTATTTATACCAATGATAGCCTAAGTGGAGAAAACATAACAGCAGTATGTGCCAATGGTAACAGTTGGTACATAGCATTTAAAAATAATACGGTGTATGAATTGAGTAATAGTATACTAACAAAGATTTATACTTGTGCTAGCAAAGATGCACAGTTGACACATTTATTGGTTTATAAAAACGAATTACTCATCAATACATTTAGCCAAGGCATAGTGGCCTTAAACACACGCACGTATGCTATTAATAATTATTACACCACGTATTACGGATTAAAATCGGTGTTGATACAAAGCATATTCATTGACGATGAAAATAACGTATGGCTTGGAACTTATGGTAGTGGAGCAATACAGCTACATAGGCAACAATTTACTAATTATACTACTGCCCAAAATAAGTTATTGAATAATGTAACCGCTATAGAAAAATCGGTAGAACATAAGCGTATGTTTATAGCTACTAACGCCACACTGCTAGTGTATGATGAGGCCATAGTGGAGTTGAAAAACAGTGTTGCGTTAAACGATAAAATTACTTGTTTAAGCCTGTACCACGACACCCTGTGGATAGGCACTGAAAATAAAGGAACCTATTTATACACCATTCTAACTAAAAAATTAATAGCATTTAATGCGCTATACAAACTTCCATTGCAACAAGTAAATGATATTAAACACTATCATAATTACACGTATATAGCTACTAACAACGGTTTGCATATTTATAACAACAACTCGCAACACTTAAAAACATTTACTACCAACGAGGGTTTATTGCACAACAATATTTACAGCATACACATAGATAAAATAAGACGTATATGGTTTGCAGCGCATGGTGCGGGGGTGTTTTACTTAAAAGGTAATGAGTTTGTGGTTTTTAAAAACATTGAGGGGCTTAATTTATTTAACATCAATTCTATAACTTCCGATAGTTACAACAATATATGGATAGCTACTGAGGGTGATGGAGTGTTTAAATACGAGAACAATAATTTTACCAATTACCGTATTTCCGATGGGCTACTTACCAATTATTGCTATGGCATAACTTGCGATAAAAATGGAGGAGTATGGGTAGTGAATAGCAATGGATTGAGTTATAAAAAAAACAACCAAAAACTATTTAGCTATCTACAAAGCAATGAGGGCGTGGGTATTAATAATTTTAACACGAATGCTTTTTATAATTATTGCAATGAAGAATTGTATTGGGGAGGAGAAAATGGATTGGTACAATACTCTGTAAAAGAAACTAAAATATTACTTACTCCGCCCACATTGCAATTGTATAACGTGCTTATAAATGGTAAGGTTGTACCTATTGTAAATGACACAATACTATTACCTTATGGCAAGTATGATATGGTTATAAACTACAATGCAACTACGTTTTTACAGCACGAAAAAGTACGCTACAACTATATACTTACAGGTTTAGAAACTAAATGGAACGATAACAAAACCGATAACTCCAGCTATTATCCACAACTTACAGATGGGCATTATACTTACGAATTATACGCCAGTAATGCAGATGGTTTTAAAACTACACAACCACTTTCATTTAATATAATTATTGATAAACCATTGTACAAAAAATGGTGGACGTATGTTATATTGTTTATGGTAGTAGGAGGGAGCGTGTGGTTATATGTACGTTACCGATTTAAAAAAATTAAACAAGAACGAGAAAAACTACAACGTTTGGTAACACTGCGTACAGGGCAATTGCTTAGCGAAAAAAAGAATTTAGAATTAACTAAAAAAGAACTAGAGATTATTAATAGAGATATGACTGACTCTATTACTTATGCCAAACTAATACAAGATGCGATACTACCCAAGTACGAAAAAGTAAAACTACATTTTGCAAATTATTTTGTGTTTTATGCACCACGAGATATTGTAAGTGGAGACTTTTATTTCCACGCACACAAGTTTAATAAGAATATATTTATAGTAGGAGACTGCACAGGACACGGTGTTCCTGGCGGATTTATGAGTATGATATGCAATACATTAATAAATAAAATAATACACGAAATAAACACATCTGATATTGATCCTAGTTACATTATCAAACAACTACAATGTAACATAGTTGATGAACTTAATCAACAAGATATTGGTAGTGGCTCGAGAGATGGACTAGATATAGCAATATGTGTTATAGACCAAGCATCACAAACAATATACTTAAGTAGTGCAGGACGACCAATATACTACGTAAGCAATGACGCGTTAACCGTGTATAAAGGCTCTGTATTTGGTGTGGGAGGTTATGACGAAAATGTGCAAAAAGACTATAATACCTATACCATTAATTACAACAGTAATGATTGTGTGTATTTGTTTAGTGATGGTTATGCTGACCAATTTGGAGGTGATAATAATAAAAAATACATGAGCAAAAATCTTAGGCAATTGTTTGTAACCAACGCTCATTTACCCCTAACAATACAGCAAAATAACATATCCACTACATTTGCAAATTGGAAAGGAGCGCACAAACAAATAGACGATGTGATAGTGCTAGGAATAAAGCTTTAATAGATGCTTTAATTATTAATATTATTTTTTATTTGAAAATAATTTGTAAAAATACTGAATCGTTTAACGAATTTATTTATTGAAGTTTAGGTGTAAATATTTAATTACAATTGATCTTTAAACTTTAAAATAGTTCAATCATTTAAGTATATTTAAACTTTAAATTTTAACACACAATTTATACCTTATGCAAAAGCATCTTATAGCCTTTATTTTAATTTTAATTACACTCATTAGTGCTTGTAATAGCAATAAAAACGCTGTAAGTAGCGCACAACGTAATACAGTACGACTTAGCGAAAACTTACAACTTGAGTTTGATAAAACATTTTATAATGCCAATAAAGAAAAAATGTTGGGAAACTCGGAGCAAGCCGCTAACTTATTTTCTCGCTGTTTGCAAATAAATGAAAAAAGTGGTAGTGCCAATTATGAGCTTGCTTACATTTATTATAAACAACAACGTATGACCGAATGCAACCTATTTGCCAAACGTGCCGCCGAACTAGAACCTAGCAATATATGGTACTGCGACTTGTACGCACAGGTATTAGTAAATAAAAAAGAATATGAAAAAGCAGCTGTAGTATATAAAAATATAACTACGCAATACCCAAGCAAAAAAGAATTTTATGATGAGGAAGCAGCCATATACATCATACTCAATAAGCTAAATAAAGTTATAGAAGTGTATGACCGTATGGAAGTTCAGTTTGGTGTAACTGAAGAAATTGTTAACAATAAACGCCAAGTGTATCTAAAAGAAAATAAGCTAGATAAAGCTGCCAAAGAACTAGATAAACTAATAAAGCTACACCCCGAAGATGCACGTTACTACGGCATGATGGCAGAAATGTATATGGCTAACAATCAACCACAAAAAGCCTACTCGTATTTGCAAAAAGCGTTGGAGGCAGATAGTAACAATGTAAATGTACACCTTGCCCTAAGTGATTATTACCGCAGTAATAAAGAGTATGACAAGGCGTTTATGGAAATTAAAAAATCATTTGCTAGCCCCTATTTAGATGTAGATACTAAAATGAAAGTATTACTAAATTACTATAGCGCCACCGAAAAAGAAGACCCTAAATTAAAACAACAAGCCAACGAACTTATACAAGTAATGAAATTGGCGCATCCCAAAGATGCTCGAAGTTACTTTATTGCAGGCGATTTTTTGTACAGAGATAAAAAACTTAAAGAGGCGGTACTAGAGTTTGAAAACGGATTAAAATACGACAAAGAAAAATTTCCAGCTTGGAATCAAACTATAGTAATATACAGCGAGTTGCAAGACTATGATAATATGCTACGGGTAAGTAATGAAGCACTAGAGTTGTTTCCTAATCAAACAGCACTTTTCTTATACAAAGGTGTGGCATGTATGCAAAAGAAAGCCCACAAAGACGCTATAGCCGCCTTAAAACAAGGTGCAAGTATTACGGTGGATAACGATGCTTTACTTGCCAATTTTTATATGTATTTGGGAGATAGCTACCATGCTGATAACGACCACAAAAACTCTGACGATAGTTATGAAAAAGTATTAAAACTTGAACCTAACAACATATATGTGCTTAATAATTATGCCTATTACCTTAGCGAGCGTGCTGAAAAGCTAACGCTTGCCGAAGAGATGAGTGCAAAAACATTGAAGCTAGAACCTACTGTTGCTAACTATCAAGATACTTACGCATGGATATTGTATAAACAAAAAAAATATGCTGATGCACTTATTTGGCAACAAAAAGCTATAGCAGGCTCAAGTCCATCGGCTGTTATGCAAGAGCATTTGGGAGATATTTATTATCAATTAAACGAGCCCGAAAAAGCCCTTGAATACTGGAATATGGCAAAAGGAAAAATAGGAGTAAGTACTTTTTTAGACAAGAAAATTGCAGATAAAAAATTATATGAATAAGCTAGTGTTGATGAAAATATATAAATTAAAATCAATAGCTAATGTAGCATTGGTAATTAGTGCATTGTGTTTATTGTTTGTAACACCAGCATGCAGTAACCGCAAGGGATTGCCCATAAAACCTAAAGAAGGGATAAAAGCAGTAATTGACAACCGTCCTGCTTTGCAATTAGTAAAAAAACAACATGAGCACGAATTGCGTTACAATTGGTTGAGTTTAAAAGCTGCGGTAGAAACTGAAACTAATGGCGAAAATCAAAACTTTGATGCAAGTATTCGTATTAAAAAAGACAGCGCAATATGGATATCTATAAGCCCTGCACTAGGTATTGAGGTTATGCGTGTGCTTATAACGCCCGATACGGTAAAGTACATGAACCGATTGAACAATACTTATTTTGTAGACGCAGTATGCAAAATAAACGATCTTATACATGCCGATTTTGATTTTTATATGATACAAGATTTATTAGTGGGCAATAGTTTTGAATACTATGATGACGACCGTCTTAAAACAAGTATTGTGGATAATAACTACTTAATAAGTTCGGTACGTAAGGGTAAACTTAAGCGCTTTGCCCACACTATAAATACTGAGCGTGACGCTGTGCAAAGTATGTGGTTAGAGCCATTGAATTTTAAGCTTGTAAAATTACGTTTAGATGAATTTACCAGCCAACGTGAACTCACTACTGTGTACAGTAATTTTAAAGCTGTAGAAGATTCTACACAGCTAATGCCACACACTATTAACATGAATTTGAAAGCACAAAAAACAATTGTAATTCGTGTTAATTATTCTAAGGTAAAATTAAATCAACCACAGGAATTTCCATTTAAAATACCTGCTAAATACATACGCAAGCAAAATTAAGAAATGAAAGTATATCTATACATCTATATATTTATATATATGCTATTGGGCGTGGCGCAGGGGCAAACAAAAAAAGAGTTGGAAAATAAAAAAAAGAAACTGCAATCGGACATTAGATTGACTAAAGATTTACTGGAAGAAACAAAGCAAAACAAAAAACAATCGCTAACGCAACTGGTAACGCTCAACAAAAAAATAGGAATGCACGAAGAACTTATTACCACAATAAGTTCGCAGGTTTCATTGTTGGATAGAGAAATTACCGAAAACAATACATCGGCACAGCAATTAACTACCGAACTAAAATCATTAAAAGACGAATATGCATTAATGATAAAGTATGCATACAAAAATAAAGGCACGTACGATAGATTTATGTTTTTAATGTCGTCGGCTAGTTTTAACCAAGCCTATAATCGCCTCAAATATTTGCAACAATATAGCGTGTATAGGCAAACACAGGGTAAACTAATTGTAACTAAACAACAAGAGTTAGTAGCCAAGATTAACCAATTAAGTATTGCCAAAGGCGAAAAAGTAACTTTGGTAGTAGAACAAAAAAATGAAGTAGGTGAACTAACAGGCGAAAAACAAAACCAAGAAAAATCGTTGGTTCAACTACAACAAAAAGAAAAGGAACTAAAAACAGAACTAAAGAAAAAACAAGAAGATGCCCAGCGTTTGCAAGCCGCTATACAAGCTATAATAGAAGAAGAGATACGCAAAGCACGAGAACAAGCCATAAAAGAACAAGCGCGTAAGGCTGTAGAACTAGCTGCGGCTAAAGAAAAAGAACGTATAGCATTAGAACTAAAAAAGAAAAAAGAGGGTAAAAAAGATATTAAGAAAGACCCAGTAAAACCTATAGAGAAAGATATAAAACCTATTGAACACAAAGCCAACGTGCTTATACTTACTCCTGAAGCACAAACATTGAGTTCATCGTTTGAAGCTAACAAAGGACGCTTACCTTGGCCAGTTACTGAAGGTGTTATTATCAGTAGATTTGGCATACACGATCATCCTGTGCTCAAAAGTATTAAAGTAAAAAATGATGGTATAAACATAAGTACCAAACGAGGTGCTGCTGTACGTGTAGTATTTGATGGCGAAGTTACAGGTGTAGTATCTATACCTAACGCTGGCAAAGCCGTGATAGTGCGACACGGCGATTACCTAAGCGTATATACTAACCTCAATGATGTTATGGTAAAGAAAGGCGATAAGTTAAAAATAAAACAAAATATAGGCACTATTAATATTGATGAGGATAATAAAAGCGAATTTCAGTTGCAAATATGGAAGGGAAGTAACACGTTAGACCCACAAAACTGGATTTATAGCAACTAACACTATTTCGAAATTTGAAAATATTACAACTCTTACCACGCTTTCCTTGGCCATTAAAAGATGGTGGTGCCATATGCTTTCATAACTTTGCTCAAGCCTTTATAGATGCAGGAAATGAGCTAACTATGGCTGTACTTAACACTAACAAGCATCACATTAATTTCACAGATATTCCTGAACACTTAAGAGAACAGGCGCAAATATATTTAATAGATATAAATACTGATGTAAATAAAAAAGATGCGTTTCTAAATTTATTTACTACTCAGTCGTATAACGTGCAACGGTTTGTTAGTATGGAGTATGAAGCATTAGTAGTGGATTTGTGTAAAAAAAATAAGTACGATATAATTATTTTTGAAAGCATATTTGTAGCACCTTACCTTTCGGCTATACGTTCTGTAAGTACAGCCAAATGCGTATTGCGAGCACATAATGTAGAATTTAAAATATGGGAAACCTTAGCTAACGATACTTCATCATTGCCCTTAAAAGCATATTTACATTTGCTTGTTAAACGTTTAAAACGCTACGAAATAAAAGCTTGCAATGCGTTTGATGTAGTGTTTCCAATAACTGAAACCGACCAAAATATATTGCAAGAGCATAACGTAACTACGCCTATGTGCATCATACCTTTTGGTATAAATGTGGCTACTATGCCTAGTTACCTGTCTCCACAAAGGCTTACATTTTTTCATTTAGGTAGTATGGATTGGCAACCTAACCAACTGGCTGTGCAATGGTTTATAGATAATGTGTGGGTGTATATAGCTCCACAATATCCGCAGGCTACGTTTGTAATAGCAGGAAGAAATATGCCTTCGCATTTTTTAAAATATAACAATAAGCATAACATAAAAGTAGTAGGCGAAATAACTAATGCGTTTGACTTTATGCAAAGCCATGCAGTGCAAGTAGTGCCTATATTTGCAGGTAGTGGCATACGTGTAAAAATAATAGAGGCTATGGCATTGGGCAAATGTATTATAGCAACTTCGTTAGGCGCACAGGGTATTAATTATACTATTGATAAAAATATATGTATAGCCAATGATGCTACTGAGTTTTTGAAAGAAATTGTATTATTGATTGATGAAGAACAACGCATTGAAACTATAGGCAAAGCCGCAATTACACTGGCGAACGAGCAGCATAATATTAAAGTATTAGCACAACAATTACTTAACTTTTCTGTTAATTAAACCCCAAAAAATGGTTTAACAAACAAGTTTAACAAGCCATTTTTACTTAATTTTTTTGCGCTATTTACTGCGGCATACCATTTTGTATCCAGCAGTATATTTTTTGCAAATTGGCATCGCTCAACTTTGAAGCATTCTTGGGCATGGCATCGTATCCTGATAAATGTTGCATTGATCCCAAATAAGCCTTGTCGGTAGCTAATGCTTTGGTTGATGCGTAACTGCTATAATCTTTACCGTTGGTTTTCGCGCTTGCACTATGGCAACTACTTGTAGCACAGTTTAAGTCCATTATTGGTTTAATATCAGTAGTGTAAGTAGGTATTATTTTCGCACAATCGTATGTAGTAGACGTACTTGTTTTTTTGCAAGCAATAATTGTTACAAATAAGATTAAAGTAGTAGTTATTAAGTGGTTTGTTTTCATGTTAATTAATTTTTTTTTTGTGAAAGTGTATATTCAATTGGTTAAATAATTTACAATTCTATGTGTTTTTGTTATTTAAAATATAATGTAAAATGTTTAGTATTGTTTGTTTTTACTTTAAAGAGTGTACTTTTAAATAGTAAGTAATATAGTTTTTAAGATGTATTATCAATAATTTACCTTCTTTTTCGGGAAATCAGTGTTTTTTTTGGAGGTCGAACTGTTTTTTTTGATGTTTTAGCACTTTTACCCCCTAATTTTTCGGGTGGTGCTATTTTTTTTGTAGGTTTTGGTTTTTGTTCATATTGTGCAACTTCGTGTTTGTTAGGGTCAAATATTTTGTTTGTTTTTTTAGGTTTAGCAACAATTGTTTTTTCAGTTTTGTTTGATGTAAGTAGTTGCTTTTGC
>JACMRI010000037.1 GCA_014376525.1 Bacteroidia bacterium
TATACAAGATTATAGTTATGATGAACAACTAAAATACATACCCTCGTGGTTGGGCGCACCATTTGATGTGGTAGAGTTTAATTTGAAAAATAGCGAGAAACAAAACATATCGCTAAGCTGGCACTTAACCACCAAAGAAAAGCTACAAATATACAATAGCGTAAACGAAGCCGATAATGTAAAAGCCCTAAAACGCTTGAAGGAATTGGTTGGGAAGTAACGAAGTTGCAAACTTCTGCTATATATACTCACAAGTAACGCCGATACTTCGGATCCGCTCAGTAACCAGCTTAACACTTGCGAGAACACCACCAACTATTTGAAAGTTGGGACACTTATAACAACAGGAGGGAATGCGCCGAGTTAGGAATACATTTCTAAAAAATCAATTTTATTTTTTTCTGTTTTCCTATAAGGTAAATAATATATTTTGGTTTCTTTTAAATCTATTATTTTAATTTCTAAACTATCCATTTTATTATTCAGGTATGGAGGAGTTACTAAAACATCTAAGCAAATAGCTGCATAAATATATTCCCCTTTTAAAATACCCTCTTTTATAACTATAGTTAAAAATGATAACACCTCTTCGCTTGTGGGCATTTCATTATCTAAATAAACACCTATTGATTTAATTTCATTTAAACTATTTACAGCATATGCAAAAGGATAAAATTCATCAAATTCGATTAAGAAATTTTCAGCTTGTTTAACTATAGGGGATAAAAGCATATTTTCCATATTGAGCTATTAATGTGCCTGCTGGCAATGTTTTTTGTTGTTGAACTGGCATTGTCGGTGGTTGTGTTCTTATTTTGTCTGCAGGAACAACATTGTAGAACTTAAATTCAAAAGATGAGTTCTGTAATGGTTTAGATAATTCAGCCCCGTTCCCGCAAGTGTTCCATAGCTTATTATTAAATTTGTTGGCTCTCGCAAGTGTTAAGCTGGTTACTGAGCGGAGCCGAAGTATCAACGTCACTTGTGAGTATATATAGTAGAAGTTTGTAACTTCGTTAGCCTGTATTAGCATTGTTCTTTTTATTTTACAACGAAGTTATAACTCTTTCTCATTGTTACATTAATTTAAAATTAACACTACAATAAACTTTTATGTAATATTAATTTCCAACTCAGGGTTTTCTGCCGAGCTCACGAAACAACCCCTTAAAATTAACATTGAGTAACTAAAGAATTAGTGGAATGCGCGTTTCTAAACCTTGATAAATAAAGTTTCTAAGACTACCGAGGTAAAACAAAAGATAATAGGTTCGATGTTCCCCGAAAAATTAATTTTTGAAAATAACGCATACCGAACCACAAAAACAAACGATGTTGTTGGTTTAATTTGAACTATTAACAAAGGCTTGCAACAAAATAAAAAAGGAAAGAAAATTGATTTCTCAATTTCTTCCCTTGGAGTGTACTTCACAGACAAAATCTCTAACCAATTACTAAGAGAGATTGAAATACTATCGATTTTAAAAAGGTACATTTCACGTCATTAAAGGGGTTAGACATTTTATAAATTAAATCCATTGGTGTAACAATTAAAAAAGGTAAGGTCTAAATTAATCTATCATCTTTATTAATATCTACAATAACATTGCTAGTATTTGAGGGGTTCAAATAATTTTCTTCATACATTTTAAACAACAGTATAAAAAAAGAGATTAAGAAGGGACCAATTACAAGACCTATTAATCCGAAAAACGGAATGCCAATAATTACTCCAATAATGGTTATTAAAGGATGCGTATTTGCTATTTTTTTAGAAATAAATTGCCTTAAAAAATTATCCACAAGTGTAACTAATACACCACCCCAAATTAAAATACCAAAACCTGCAAAATTGTTGCCCATTGACAACTCAATAATGGCTGCAGGAACAAAAATAATTGGCGCACCAACAACGGGTAAAAAACAAACAAATACAGACACAGTTCCCCAAAATAAAGGGTCTGCAATTCCAAAAATTAAGAAACCAACAGCTACAATGATTCCCTGGCAAAGACCAATCATTCCTTGACCAAGAATGTTAGAAAGTGTGATATTTTTTAATTCATTACCAAATTTTACACTCTGATTTTGATTAAAAGGAAGATATTTAATTAATGCTGCCTCAAATTTTTCGTACGACTTGAGCATGTAAAACAAAGTGAAGTATAAAATAATGAGGGTAACAAAAACATTGAGCGCACTAGTTAAAAAAACCGAAAAAGCCGCAAGCGCCCATTTGGATATATCATTGATACTATTTTTGATTGTGTCTTTCATATCAAAACCTGTTCCCGCATATTCATGAAGTTTGTTAATGATATTGTTTAATGGCTCAGGATGTTGCTTAAAGTGAATTAACTTTTGAGCAATCATGATACTGAGGCCGGTTAGAGGAACCACAATAATTAAAAAAGAAACCACAATAATAATTACAGCACTGAGTGTTTTGCTCCATTTTTTTTTAATTACAAAAAATAAAAAGAGCGACCGAAATAATGTGTATAAAATTATTGCCGAAAGTAGCGCGGTGAGCACATGTAATAATGAAAAAAATAGTAAAAGCCCGGTTAAAATAATTGTTACAAGTATTATGGTTCTACTTTGGCTTGTCGTGTATATAGAATTTGTATTATTTTGGATCATTTACTGCGTTATTAGGCTTACTAACTGTTTTTGGCTCTATTTCTCGACCATTATTAATAATATAATTTTTCATTGTGCTGTAGTTTCATTACCTATGTAAAAATCGTGTCAATGATAGTAATGCTGATTTGCACTAATTAGGTCATTATAATTAATTAAATTTTAAAAAACGCCATACAACCCTGTCTTTCCCAAAAAATAAAAAAAATTTCTCTATAAGTAATGAGACGTTATATAAATGATAATATACAATAAAAAAAGCCACTCACTTGAGTGGCTTTGTGGAGTCGGAGGGGTTCGAACCCTCGTCCAAACGAACAATCAACGCGCTTTCTACATGTTTATCATTTTGTTAATTGTAGGCAACTAATCGAGAAAATGCACCCTATTAATTACTTAGTTTTTTAATCTTAGCGTGTGCTAAAAAACCTTACACACGAGCCTCACTATTTGTTTCGATGCCTGTTATACTGCTCCTGTTGTGCTTCAGTTGCAGTCAGACAAATGGTTGCATGCACTATCGTACATGAACAATTAAGCGTTAATTAGTATAAACTAATTACGCAGCCATTGCGTAGTCATTGTTGTTAATTATTGTTTGATACCTTGGGATTATAGTGCCACCATATCAACGCACTACATGCTTACATCATCAATTTCACCCGCTGTCAAATCCATGTCGACCCCAGTTATTGTGTTCAAAGAACTATTACAAATGTACGTTAATAAAATAAACTTTTAAACCTTTCGCATAATTAATTTATATAGTTATTTTCGCCACAACTATTTTTATCACAACTATAAATAAAACGTATGAATAATTTAATTGTACTTATTCCACTATTACCGCTGTTAGGCTTTATTATCAACGGTATTGGCAACAAAAAACTTTCTAACGGCGTTATAAGCACCATTGCTTCGGGTGCAATATTTGGTTCATTTGTTATATCAGTGGTGCTATTTTTTACGCTTCGCCACAGTTTTGAGCAAGCTCCAATTGTTGTGCATTTGTTTAATTGGATTGATTTTGGAAATTTTCATGTTCCTATGGCATTTCAGTTAGACGCCCTAAGCTCCCTAATGTTGCTTATAATTACTGGAGTAGGTTTTTTAATACACATATTCTCAACAGGTTATATGAGCCACGAAACCGATTTTGCACGCTACTTTGCCTACCTTAATTTGTTTTGTTTTTCAATGCTAATGTTGGTACTTGCCAATAATTTTTTGGTAATGTTTATAGGTTGGGAAGGCGTAGGTTTATGCTCGTACTTATTAATAGGTTTTTGGTTTACTAACAAAGAATATACAGCAGCTGCCCGCAAAGCCTTTGTAATGAACCGTATTGGCGATTTAGCTTTTATAGGCGCGTTATTTATGATGTATCAAAACTTTGGTAGTTTGGAATATGAGCAAGTGTTTAAAGTAGCACGCACATTCTCGGTAGATAGCCACACCATGACAATAATAACCGTATTGTTATTTATTGGAGCAACAGGCAAATCTGCCCAAATACCATTATACACTTGGCTACCCGATGCAATGGCAGGACCAACGCCAGTATCTGCACTTATACACGCTGCCACCATGGTTACGGCAGGTATATTTATGATAGTGCGTAGCCACGTATTATTTAACCTAGCACCTTGGACTATGGATTTAATAGCCGTAGTAGGCGTGCTTACTGCAATAGTAGCTGCGGCCATTGCCATAACTCAAAACGATATTAAAAAAGTATTGGCCTATTCTACCGTATCGCAATTGGGCTTTATGTTTTTGGCATTGGGCTTGGGCGCATACTCTGCCGCTATGTTCCACGTTATGACGCACGCATTCTTCAAAGCATTATTGTTTTTAGGTTCGGGTAGTGTAATACACGCCTGCAGTGGCAACCAAGATATTCGTACTATGGGCGGACTCAAAAAACACATGCCCATTACACACGCTACGTTTTTGGTAGGATGCTTGGCAATAGCGGGTATCCCGTTTTTTTCGGGGTTCTTTTCTAAAGATGAAATACTAGCGTTTGCATTTGACCAACAACCCATCCTCTGGATAGTAGCCGCTATTACTGCGGGTCTTACTGCTTTTTATATGTTCCGTTTGTATTTTCTTACGTTCCGTGGTACTTTTCGTGGTACGCACGAGCAAGAATATCATTTGCACGAAAGTCCCGTAAGTATGACAGTACCACTTATTATATTGGCTATACTTGCATCATTAGCAGGCTTCTTGGGTTTACCTCATGTTATGGGACACAATATTTTGGAACATTTTTTAAGTGTAAATGGCAATGTACTTAACTTAAGTTCGGGTGCCGAAGTTGCACTAATGGTAGTATCTGTAAGTATTGCAACTATAGGTATATTTATAGCGTATTACTTATACGTAAAACGCAGTATGGTACCCGAAGCCGATGCAACCCCTAAAGCAATGACCTACCGTTGGTCGCAAAACAAGTTTTATGTAGATGAATTGTACGATTATTTAATATTAAAACCAATTCATTTTATAAGTAAAATTATGTATTCGGGTATAGAACTATTGGGCATAGATGCCCTAGTAAACGGTTCGGGTAATATGGTTACAGGCACTGGTAACACTATTAAATACCTACAGTATGGTAAAACCAGTTACTACTTATTTGCTATGATTATTTTTATTGTAGTAATATTATTTTCGTTGTTCATATAGTAGTTTCAATTAGTTTCACTTTAAATATTTATTATAGCATGTTTTTACTTACATTAATTTTAGTTCCTTTAGTAGCAGGGGTTTTATTATCCTTATTGGGCAATGATAAACTTCCATCGCAACGCATAGCATTAATAGTTTCTATAGCTGTTTTTATAGCGTCGTTGGGTTTGCTGGGCAACTTTGGCTTAGACCAATCTACAACTCTTAATTGGATACCTGCCCTTAACATACATTTTAGCCTTGCTGCCGATGGTTTATCTAAACTAATGATAGTTCTTACCACCTTGTTAGTGCCGTTTATAATTGCAACTGGCAATAGTCAAAACAAAAATAATCATGTATTATATGGTTTAATATTAATGATGCAAACGGGCTTGTTGGGTGTATTTACTGCGTCTGACGGTTTTTTGTTTTATGTGTTTTGGGAATTAGCCTTAATACCAATTTACTTTATAGCTGCATTTTGGAGCAAAGATCAAAACCGTATCAACATCACGCTCAAATTTTTCATTTACACCATATTTGGTTCATTGTTTATGTTGGTGGCTATTATTTATTTGGGTTTAAAAGGTGATTCTTTTAGCATTGAAGCCATATACGCCACAGGTAAAGCCTTGCCAGCAGCCACACAATCGTGGGTGTTTTGGTGCTTGTTTATTGCCTTTGCTATAAAAATGCCTATATTCCCTTTTCATACTTGGCAACCTAATACATATGTAGCAAGCAGCACACAAGGTACCATGCTATTGAGCGGTATTATGCTTAAAATGGGTATATACGGGTGTATGCGTTGGTTATTGCCAGTAGTGCCTTTGGGTGTAAAAGAATGGCAAACCTTGGTAATAGTACTTTGCGTAATAGGTATAGTATATACATCTCTTATTGCAATGGTACAAACGGACATTAAACGTATGACCGCCTATTCATCTATAGCACACGTTGGGTTAATAGCCGCAGGTATATTTGCGCAAACCCCCGAAGGTATGATGGGCGCATCATTACAAATGTTGGCTCACGGTATAAATGTAGTGGCATTGTTTTACATAGTAGCATTAATAGCACGCCGAACAGGTACACGCACCATGGCAGATTTGGGAGGTATTGCGCAGCAAGCACCTAAGTTTGCAACCTTGTTTATGGTGGTAATGTTGGGTACAATAGCATTACCTTTAACCAATGGTTTTGTGGGTGAGTTTTTATTACTATCGGCCGTGTTTAGCTTTAGCGGTGTAGCTATGGCATTTGCAGGATTAACCATAATATTTGGCGCTATATATATGATAAATGCGTATCGTGCAGTAATGTATGGCGAGCTAAACCCTATATCAAGCAAATTTACCGACCTTACCACCGCCGAACTAATGGTGTTAGCGCCACTTGCCACACTGGTTATAGTATTGGGCGTGTATCCTAGCCCTGTTATTCATTTGGTTGAACCCGCACTAAAAGGATTATTAGGAGTTTAATACCGCATACATTTAGATTAACTATATTTACTATTAACACATACACATTACATTATGAATTCTATAATTTTACTTTCATTACTTACTGTTATTAATTTGTTTGCGGGCTTTAGCAAAAATAAAAACCTATCTTTTATTCTCTCGTTTATAGGCATAGCAGCAAGTGCAATACTATTGGGTATATTATGGAACGGTAATGATGTTACCAATATACTAGCCCCCAACTTTATAAACCACATGCTAAGTTTTGATAATACTACTATAGTATTTGGTGTATTGTTGTGCGTAAATGCATCGTTAATAGTACTACTATTGCACAGCCACGAAGAGCCTATGGATATACCCGCAGCAGAGTTCTTAACCTTAGTATTAACAATGCTTGTAGGAGCATTGTGTATGGTAAGTTATACCAACTTAACGATGTTGTTTTTAGGTTTAGAAATATTATCAATAAGTGCATATATACTTGCAGGTGCCAAAAAACGCGATTATCGCAGCAACGAAGCAGCACTTAAATATTACTTAATGGGAGCATTTACTACAGGTGTATTTTTGTTTGGAGTAGCATTAATATACGGTGCTACAGGCTCGTTCGACGTTACCGAAATAGCTAAGTATGCAGCCTTGCCCAATCCGCAATCTATTTATTATGTGGGTATAATATTATTGATGATTGCTTTTGCATTTAAAATAGCAGCAGCACCATTTCATTTTTGGACACCCGACGTATATACTGGCGCACCTACATTGGTAACCGCATTAATGAGTACACTTATAAAAACTGCGGCTATTGTAGCGTTTTATCGTTTGTTTAACACCTGTTTTGCAGGCGCTACTAATTGGAGTATGATACTTATGATTATGGCTGCAATAACAATGTTTATTGGCAATGTAACAGCAATTGTACAAACTAATGTAAAACGTATGTTGGCGTATTCGTCCATAGCACACAGTGGTTATTTATTGTTTGCATTGTTTGCATTGGGCAATAATTCGGGCGCATCGTTACTAGTATATATGGCAGGTTATACCTTTGCAAGCATACTAGCATTTGCGGGTATTATAGTAGTGCAACACAATATGCATAGCAACGATTTAAACGCATTTAATGGCTTAGGCAAGCGCAACCCAATATTGGCAGTATGTATAACTATAGCTATGCTTTCGTTGGCAGGCATACCACCATTGGCAGGATTTTTTGGCAAGTTTTATATTTTTACCAACGCACTTAAGGCAGATTATGTAGCCATATCACTATGGGCAGTATTAATGAGCTGTGTAGGCGTATATTACTACTTACGCATAGTTATAAATATGTTTTTTAAATCTGCCGAACCTGATGCCAAAGAATTTATATTGCCAGCAAGCTACCAAATAGTAATGGGTATATGCCTTTGCTTAGTAGTACTATTGGGCGTTGCACCAGGTATATTAAGTGGCTTGATTTAAAAAATGGTGTAAATATAAAAGTAACTCAAATTGCAAACTATTACCTAAACTTTAATAGTTTAAATGTTTTAATCCCCCTTAATTAAAAAACTTCGCCCATGGGACTTTACAACCACTACCAACTAAAAATAAAACTCAAAGACAGCAACCCTGTAATATGGCGCCGTATGCAGGTAAGTGGCATATTATCGCTTACCGATTTGCACGTGGCTATACAAGTAGCATTTGGCTGGGAAGACGAAGAGGTGTTTGAATTTGCAGTAAACAAAACCATATACACACCCGACGAAGAATATGTAGAAGAAAATAAAAACAACCCTGCCCAAACAGTACTATTTACTGATGCTGTAGCGGTAGAAGATATTATAACTAAAGAGCGCCAGAGTTTTATATACATCTATGATTTTGATTGCGATTGGGAACACGAGGTATTTGTAGAAAAAATAATAGAAAACGATACTGAGTACGAAATACCCTATTGCCTAAGCGGAGAGGGCGCTTGCCCTGTAGAAAAAATAGGCGGCATGAGCGACTATTATAACTTGCTAAGTAGTTTTAGAAACCCACAAGACGAAAAACACGAAGACGCAATAGAATTATTAGGCAATGATTTTGACCCCAACAAATTTAACCTAAAAGAAACCAATGCGTATATGGTAAGTGTGTTTGATGAAAATGACGAAGACGAAAATTAATTATATTTATACGCTTATACACCTTGATAATAAAGTATGTTAGCACATAATACACCACATATAAAAGCAGTGGTACTTGATTTTGGTGCAGTACTTATCAACATCAATTATCAACTTACTATTGATGCGTTTAAACAATTGGGCATTACTAATTTTGAGGCCCTATACTCCAAAGCACAACAAACCAACCTGTTTAACGATTTGGAAACTGGCGTAATTTCCGACCTCGATTTCTATAACGGTATACGAACTTTATGCCGCACACAGCTAAGTAATGAGCAAATACAACACGCGTGGAACGCAATGTTATTGAACCTTCCGAAGTATCGTATTGATTTTGTGTATACGCTAAAGCAACGTTACAATGTGTATTTATTAAGTAATACCAATTGCATACATGAGCAAGCGTTTATGCTACACATACGCACAACAGTAGGGCAAGATTATTTTAATGATGCGTTTAACAAAATATTTTATTCGCACGAAATAGGTTTGCGAAAGCCTAATAGCAACGTGTTTGAATATGTACAAAAACATATTAATGTAAATGCTAACCAAATTTTATTTGTTGATGATAGCCCGCAACACATACAGGGCGCACTGCAGTGTGGTTGGAAAACCCACCACTTATTAAATACTGAAGAGATTACAGAGGTGTTGTGTAACTTATAAATTAAACTTTATAGTTATTATATTTTACTCAAAAAAACACAATCTCAATTATATAAGTAAAGCAAAATAGCGCTACGTTAAATAGGTGCTACTAACGATATATATATGCCACGTGTATTAATGCTGTTAAGCGTATATTCTACACGTATAGCAGCATCGTAGCTAGTTATAAAATCTATGCCTATTCCTGCGCTATACAATAGTTTATTATTGAGAGTACTATTAGGTTGGGCACTACTAAATGCTTGCCCAACGTCGTTAAATAAGTTTAAAAACAAACCATATCTAAACACGTTTATACTGTTGTTTTTTGCGCCCCATATACGTACTTCGTTAGGTTGTATAAGTGCATATTTAATATTGTGCCGAACGTAAAAGTAATTAGGAGCGTCTATGTTGTAATATTCAAACCCACGCACTAAATCATTGCCATATCCCAAACCTTTTACCATAAAATAAGGCTGATAGCCACTATTACTTTTTTTGGCTTTTGCACCAATAGCATAGTAAAAACGGGTATTTAGCTTAATGTATTTTTTTAGTTGCAACGTTGCGTATAACGTATTTATGTGCTCGTTTTTTAAAATATTAAGTCCATCTTTTTGCACTAAGGCACTAATAAAATAACCTTGCAAGGGATAGTTTTTATAGTCTCGTTTGTCTAACTTAAATTCATAACTAAGTGTAAAAAACGTGTTTGTACTATTACCATTATTACTACCATAGTTAGGCTGTAAGGCAAGTATAGTGTCGGCTACACTAAGGTAAGTGTATTGTGCCAATAGTGTATGTATTAGGTATAATTGTTGCCTAAATGTATAGCGTACATTAGTTACTAATTCGTGCTTTATTTTGGTTGTTCCTTTTGCTTTTAAAAATTCGGCTTTATTATTTATTGTACGCACCAACACTTGGTTATTGGTAGCATAACGCATCTTAAATGCCATGCCCGAATTCATTTTTTTATTAATGTAAGGCGCAATATATTCTATAAGTACCGCATTGTTAAACCCTCTTTTAAATGCAAAAATATAGGAGTCGTTATTGCCCGAAATATTACGTGCCATAACAGCTAAACCATAATTAATACGGCTCCAGCTTGGGTTTTGTAGCCATGCACTTGCGTTACGGTCTGCAAGTTCAATTACTGGTAATGGCAGTATTGGCAAGCGTTCGGCTACTAATATAATGGCAGTACCTCTTTGATTATTTTGCGTGGAGTTAATTTCTACTGATGAAAATAAACCTGTATTATACAAATTATTTCTGCTCACTTTTAGTAATGAATCTAGTAGTGTAGCAGCATATTCTTGTTGTATATTAAATGCTAATTCCCTAGTTATAACTCGGTTGTGCGTACGTTGGTTACCTGCAATTATTAACTCGTATATAGTAATTTTTGACGTTGCACTTGTATCATTTGCCCCTTTACTTACAAGCGAGAAAAATACAATACACCATACAATAACAACCTTGCGCAATAGCTATAAATCCAAGTAATTCATCAAATAACCGTAACGCTGTTTTACATCGTCAGCAAACTTACTATTAAATATACTTGCCTTAATTGTGTAATTGTATCTGTTAAACGTTTGTATAATTCCTGATAATTCTTGTACATTTATTTTAAGGGTAACTTCTAAGTTGTTGCTGTCTTGCGAGGTTACGTTGCTACTCAGTATTCGTGCATCGTTAGACTCTACTATTTGTGCTATTTGTGATAGTAAATAATCGTGCTGTTTTATTTCCAATACTATAATTCCTCCAGGCTCATCAATGCTTGCCATGGTAGCCAATTTTTTAGCGAGGTCGTGTAAGGTTATTATTCCTATAAATTTTTCGTTGGCATCAACCACAGGTATTAAGCTTAATTTTAATAATGATATTTGCTTAATAACTTGGTAAATATGGTCGCCTTCGGTAATTATAGGACGTATAAAAGCATCTTGAAAAGTAATAAGTTTTTCTTCAGGCAAATGGTGATCTAATATTTCTATATCACTCACTATTCCATAATAGTTGTCGCCGTCTACTACAGGCAGGTGGCTAACTTTGTACTCGTCCATCCAACTTAGCGCAGTTAAGCCTGTATCGTTCGGTTTTAGCGCAGGTATATCAAAATCTATAAGGTCTTTAGCTATGTACATGACAGTGTTTTTTTTATAAAAATATTAATCAAAATTAGCTTTTTTTTTGAGCAGTACTAACTTTCACTACAAATAGAATTTAGGTAGTTATTAGTTCGGATAATTTACCTGTTGCAAAACCTTGTGCACCTAACCATTGTAAGTACTGTGGCAATATTAGTTTAAGATTTTGATATGATTTTTCGTTCTCATGCAACACCACAATAGTGCCTGCTTTTGTTTTTCGTTTTAATCGCTCTAGTATTATTTCGGGATTTTTGCTATCCTTAAAATCGTAGCTCATAAGCGTCCACCATGCAATGTGAGTAAAGCGTTTAAATTTTAAATATTGTGTGGGCGTAAGCTTTCCGTAGGGAGCACGAAACAACTTGGGCACAAAGTTGGGCAACGTTTGCAATGCTTGTTTGCCATAAATAAAATTTTTTATATATGTAATGTCATTGGTTTGCCAACCGTTTAGGTGCGCATAACCGTGGTTGGCTACTTCAAATAAAAAATGGTTGTAATTATCATTCAAATAAGTAAAATTAGAAGCGTTTTCTCCCAACAAAAAAAATGTAGCGGCGCACTTATGTTCTATTAATAATTGCGTAAGCCATTGCGTAGTATGTGGGCAAGGCCCATCATCAAAAGTAATATACACTTTTGGTGGTGCGGTGGTAAGGTGTTTAAAAGAAGGAATTATCATTAGTACGTTTTTAATGTGTAACTAAATGTAACAAAAAAGTACATACTTTGTGGCAACGTGTATTTTACACACAATAAATTTGTTTATATGTTATTAACAATTATCTTAGCATAACTTTAAATATAATTATTTACGTATTATGATTAAAAAAATACTCCTAACAAGCGCATTTGTACTATATATTTTATTATCATTTGCCAATGGTTTACCTAAGGAAGATTATCCTTTAACTAACCCTTACAAAGTTATTTTTGTTAATAACTACGCCACCTATAAAGCTACTATACCTTTGGGTATATTGGAGGCAGTTGCATTTTCACAAACACATTTTACACACCTAACTCATTCAAGCAGTACATCATCATCTTGTATAAATATACCTAACTCGTATGGAGTTATGGGTTTAATTGCCGATGGAAAAAGCTATTTCAGAAATAATCTGTCGTTAATAGCAGTACTGTCTGGCATTAGCGAAAGTGAAATAATAAACAGCCCCGCCAAAAACATTGAAGCCTATGCTGCAGCATACAATTCGTTGGCTGTACAAAACAATGTAAATGCAAACAGCCCCATAAAAAGCCATATTGATATTTTAATAGCACTAAGTGAATTACCATTAAACAGCGATATTCAAAACGATTTTGCTTTAAATGCTCACTTATACAACATATTAAATTTTATAAATAATTATGCAAATTATTCTACTTTATTTGCCGCAAAACCCAATGCAGTAAACCTACACGATGTGTTTGGAGATAATTATACTTTACTTTCATCGAGCAAAGTAACCATAGATCACGAAAAAATTTATACCAATAACACAAATTATCGTTTTAGCAACATAAACCAAAATAACACTGCATACTCAATAGATTATGGTCCTGCTTTATGGAACCCTACTACTTGCAATAAAAGCTCGCGCAACGGTACGGCCATTACGGCATTAGCAATACATACAGTACAAGGCAGTTATGCGGGTTGCATTTCGTGGTTCAAAAATTGTACCGCAAACGCATCAGCACATTATGTTATACGCTCAAGCGATGGTCAGGTTACTCAAATGGTTTTGGAATCAGTAAAAGCTTTTCACATAGGTTCAGAAAACCCTTATACTATTGGCATAGAGCATGAGGGATATGTTACACAAGCGTCTTATTACACAACGGCTATGTACAATTCTTCTGCCGATTTATCAATAGATATTTGTACAAGTAACAGTATTGATCCTCTCAAAACATATTATGGAGCAGGCTGTACAGGTAGCACAGCGCAATGTGGCTTAGGTGCATGTACAAAAGTTAAGGGACACCAAATGTTTCCTAGTCAAACTCATAACGACCCAGGTGTAAATTGGAATTGGTTTAAATTTTATAATTTAATAAACAAAACATACACTCCAACTATTGTAAATACTGCAACAGGTTCTATTACCGATGGTGGGGGTGCGTCTAACAATTATAGTGATGATGAACGCAAGTTAATCAAAATTGCCCCATCAGGAGCCACTAATGTAACGCTTACATTTACTCAATTTGGTTTGGAAAACGGGTATGATTATTTAATTATTTATGATGGAGGAACCCTCACCTCCCCTGTTATTGGTAAATATACAGGTACATCGAGCCCTGGTACTGTAACTTCATCAGGCGGAACAATGCTTGTTGAATATCGTACCGACTGTGCCATTACTGATGTTGGATTTGTGGCTAGTTATACCTCAAGCGGAAGTATTGTAAACTCTTCAGATGTTATACCTCCAGTTACAACAGTTGTATTAAATGATAACTGGGTGGCTGCAAATTTTACGGCTAACTACATTGATACCGATAATGTTGTGGTGGAAAAATCGTACTATCAAGTAAGCGATTTTAACGGTACAGAGTGGCGTTCTAATAATGCTAAAGGGTTTTATAACGACAATTTTGATGGCTCAACAATAAATGCTGAATGGACCAAAAAAGTAGGTACATGGACTATTACAGGCAATGTGTTAGAACAAACAGATCAAAGTTTACCAAACACAAATATTTATACGCCACTTACTCAAAATTTATCTAACAGATATTTGTATCACTGGTCGGGTAATATGAGTGGTACAGGTACTAACCGCCGATCTGGGTTTCATTATTTTGTTGATAGTCCAGACTCTACTAATCGTGGTAATTCGTATTTTATATGGTTTAGGTTAGACGATAAAAAAATTCAAATTTATAAAACACAAAACAATGTATTTGGCGCTCCAGTTTTAGATTCTACTTATAATTTTACAGCAAATACATGGTACGATTTTAAAGTAATATACGACCGTATAACAGGTAGACACATTGTGTACATTAACAATGTTCCAGCCTGCGATTATACAGACCCTACACCATTAACTAATGGGCAATACATATCGTGGAGAAGTGGAAACTGTAATTATAAAATTAACAATTTAAGAGTGTATCGCTCTCGTTTTTCAAGTACGCCAATTTCTGTTGGACCTGCTACCACTAATATGATTCGTTATCAAAATGCATCACCTACAACCCCTGCTGGCCGAATACGCTCCATAGCTAATGATGCTGTAGGAAACATATCCGCTGTAGATTTACAAGACGTAAATGTAGATTGGACAGCTCCTCTAGCAGCAACCGTTGAAGATGGATTGGGAGCTGACATAGATACTACATTTGATAATGGAAAACTATCATTTAATTTCCCAACACTTACAGATGTAAACTCGGGTATAATTAATTATTCTTATGCAATAGGTACAACACCAGGGGGTAGCGATGTATATACATGGACTGACTCTATAAGTGGTGCTCCTAAAACCATTACGGGAATATCTACTGTAAATAACACTATATACTATGCAAGTGTAATAGGTACTAATGCAGCTGGAACTCCATCAGTAATAAACACCAGCGATGGGCAATTATACTTAGAACCTACTAAACTAAACTCAATAATTGTTAGTAATCAAAAAGTGATAGTGTGGCCTAACCCGATAAATAAAAACGAAAAAATAAACGTTAGCATTAAAAGTTTAGCAAATGAAAAAGCTACAATAGAAATTATAAATGAACTTGGACAACTAATAAAAACAATATCTACACCATTATTAATAGGCGAAAATAATCTAAGCCTTGATAATGGATTTACACAAGGTAATTACACACTTAAAATTAACACTAAAGACAATATTTTAATCCAAAAAATAATAATACTTTAATAAAAGCATAAGTAAAACACATTTACTAATACATCATACATCACACTTTATAAAATGAAAAAGATAATTTTAGTTGCATCAGTACTTGTAGCAAGTACAGCAGCAATACAAGCACAAAACGATTTACAATACGCACATTTTATGGTAAACACACTTACCTACAACCCTGCTGTAGCAGGTAGTAACAATAATTTAGATATTATACTTTTAGGTCGTAAGCAATGGGTAGGTATAGGACAGTCGCCATTATCACAAACATTAAATGCACATACCTATTTAGAAAAACTAAAAGGTGGAGTTGGTCTTACACTTATTAACGATAAGTTAGGTTATGAAAGTTCGTTAAACTTAAAGGCAAGCTATGCTTACCATATTAAAATAAACAAAAATGCAACTTTAGCAGCAGGTGCAAGTGTTGGTTTTTTATACAAATCGGTGCAGAAAGACAAATTTGTGTTTGACGATCCTACAGACCCTACAGCACAAGCTGTTACTAATACTGCATTTAAGCCCGATTTTAACGTTGGTTTAGAATTCAGAAATAAAGATTTAGTTGTGGGATTATCAACCACCCACATAGATCAAGGTGTAAGTACTGCCACAGTGTATAAAGTGCCTCGCCACTATTTCTTATATGGTAAATACTACATAGCAGTGTCTAAAGATTTGGACATTGTACCATCAGTATTATTTAAAAGCGCAGGCTTTGTTACTCAGTTTGAGGGTAACGTAAATGTATTGTATCAAAAGAAATACTGGGTTGGAATTACTTATCGTAACAAAGAAGCGGCCGCTGGACTTGTAGGAATGCAAATTAACAACAAGTTTAAAATAGGGTATGCTTATGATTTTAATATAGGAATAACTAAAGCTAATCACAGTAGTGGATCGCACGAGCTGTTTGTAAACATAATGCTGCCAGGCTTTAACAAGAAAAAACATTCAATGAAAACTCCTCGTTTCTTTAATTAATTATTACAATAAATTATAAACAAAACAATAAAAAAACCACGCAATGCGTGGTTTTTTTATTTGCTAATTTACCACAAGCTTTTAGCAGCTATATTATATTGCCGCAAGCGTATTTGTTTGTAGTGTTTTTTATAAATGTTCCTAACTGCATTTAAGTTTATTGGTTAAGTAAAATAATACCAATAGTATAATTAGAATAGTGCAAATGTTTTATAGTTGTTTAACAAATTTATATTCTCGCTTAGGCAGCAAAACAAAGTTAAAACTTACATATACAATACTAATATAGGCTTAGACTCCACAGAGTAGCTGTTACACAAATGCATTAGATAAATAAACTTGAACTACTTAATATTTACAATTGTAACAACAAATATAGTGTTTTAGCAAAATAATTTTAGCGCAAACAAAACTGCAACTATATAAATGTTATCCCTCATTAATGCTTAATAAATACAACTTTAATAGTTACTCTATACGCAACTCCTTAATAAATGTTTGGTCGCCCACTTTTTTAAAATACGCATATACACGGTGTGTTCCGTTTACATTTACTAATGAACCCATGAGGTATTGTGCGCCGTCTTTACTTTCGCCTTGGTGTAATATGGTAAACGATTTTACACTATTTTTTTCAAAAAAATCTTTCAATACTAACTCGGCCTGAGCTTTGCTATACATATTATTTATGCCGTTAAGGCTAATACTTGCATTACCATTAATTTGGTTGGCTATTAAGGCTGCATTACCTGTTTTAAAGCCCGTTATAAGCTCCTCGGTATTGCCTAATGAAGTAAATGCAAAAGTAGAAAATGCAACTAAGGTTATAAGTATGTTTTTTATTGTTTTCATAATTGTTGATGTGTGTTAATGAATTATGTTTGCAAATGTAATTTAACAACAATTAAGCCAATATTTAACTACGGTGCTACACATAAAATTATTACAAGTAGGAAAAACGTTTCAACCCTTTGTTCAAGAGGGAATAACCGAATTTGAAAAACGCTTAAAACACTATTGTACATTGGAAACTATAACCATATCCGATGTAAAAAACGCAGCCAACTTAACCCACGAACAAGTAAAAAAACAAGAATCCATAATTATATTAAAACACGTAACCAACACCGACACCTTGCTATTGCTCGATGAGCGAGGCATACAATATACTAGCGTGGAACTCGCAAACTATTTTAACAAGCAAATAAATGCAGGGGTTAAAAAAATAACAGTAGTTATTGGTGGTGCTTTTGGTTTTGACGAAAGTGTGTACGCTCGTGCCAACGGATTAATTAGTTTATCTAAACTTACGTTTTCGCACCAAATGGTACGTTTGTTTTTAGTAGAACAAATTTATAGAGCGTTCACTATTATTAAGGGCGAAAAATATCATCATCAATAATAGTATTGATGATTATTATTGATGCGTAAGTAACCATTTTTGTAACACAATCATTAACCATACTCTTCGAAATAATGTAGGGTCGTGTTGTATGAACTGTTGTACTATTTTTTGCACTTCGCTGTTGTTTAATACACCTGTTTGTTGTACGGCTTGCGGGCTTAAATAATCGTTTATCATAAAATATAAATCTTGCTTTAGCCATTGCTGTAATGGTAATGCAAAACCTTGCTTAGGGCGTTCCATAAGCGATTGAGGCACATAACTGTACAATATTTGTTTGAGTAAATGTTTTTGTGTTCCGTTTTTTGTTTTTAAATCGGGCGATAAATTTAATGCAAACCGCACCACATCATTATCCAAAAAAGGCACACGAGCTTCTAAGCCATAGCGCATAGTGGCTCTATCTACCTTGGTTAATAAATCGTCTTGAAGAGGTATGGTAATATCAAAGTAGGCTTGTTGCTCGGCAGGTGTAAGCGTGCGATTATATTGCTTAGTAGTAACGTCGTTGAGCGCAGTAAAATCAATATATTGATAGTCTTTAGTTACTAATTTTGTAATATCATTGGCACTAAAATTATATTGCTCTTGCGAATAAATATGACTACGTATTTGCTGTGCATAGTTGTTATAATCAAACAAGCGGGCTACTCTTTTGTAGCGTGCATTACCTAAGTTTAATGCTGTTGAAAATAATTGTTTGCCATTGCGAAACGCCCAATTATTTAAGCGAGTAGCCCACTTATATGCGCCGTAACCATGAAACAATTCATCGGCTCCTTCGCCCGAAAGAGCTACTGTTACTTGCTTTCGAGCAAACTCCGCTACAAACAATGTAGGTATAGCAGAAGTGTCAGCATAGGGTTCATCATACAAATCTTGCATGCTTTGTATAACAGGTATAGCATCCATTTGCGATACTATAAGTTGATTGTGTTGCGTACCAATGTGCGCTGCTACTTGCTGTGCGTACTGCGCTTCGTTGTAGTGTTTTTCATTAAAACCTATAGAAAAAGTTTGTATAGGTGTAGTGTTTAATGATTGTGCAATAGCAGCTATAAGTGATGAATCGGTACCGCCACTTAAAAAAACACCATAAGGCACGTCGCTCTGTAACTGTTGCTGTACGGCAGTTGTAAGCAATTGATTAAGCTGTTGTTTTGCTTCGGTTTGGTTAGTTATAATTTGTGGTGATATTAATTCATCAACCGAAGCATATTTGTTAAGTACTAATTTATCTTTCGTAATAGTAATACAATGCCCAGCTTCCAACTTAAAAATAGTAGTGTAAATAGTATGTGGCGCAGGAATAAAACCTAGGTGCAAAAACTGCGCAACAGCTTTGTTATTTAGGGTTGTAAGTACTTGTGGTAATGCGGTTATGGCTTTAAGTTCGGACGCAAAAGCAAAGTTTCCCTCGTGCCAATAGTAGTACAATGGCTTTATGCCCATCTTATCTCGATAGATATGAAGCTCATCTAAAACAGTATCGTAGAGAGCAAATGCAAACATTCCGTTAAATGTTTTTATAATCTCCACACCAAACGTAGCGATGGCTTGCAGTATAATTTCAGTATCGCTGGTAGTATATAATTTAAAATCATTTCCCAACTTATCTTGTAATTGCTGGGCTATTTCTTTAAAATTATACACCTCGCCGTTATACGCAATTACGTAGCGTTTGCAAGCACTGTGCATAGGTTGGTGCGCATGTGCCGTCAGATCAAATATACTTAACCTACGATGTGCCAAACCTACTTTTGGCGTATTGTAATAGCTTGCATTATCAGGTCCACGATGCGCTATAGCATTAGCCATTAAAGGCAAATGTGTTGCGTTAAAAAATAGATTTTTACTATAATAACCAGCAATACCGCACATACTAGCCGTTAATTAGTAAGTTTATTTAGCAATATAGCTTTACCATTGATATATACTTTTGAATTTAATATTATGTAGAGTAAAGCCAAAAATAACCACAGCCAATTACTCATAAATGCGGTAAAATAATGAAACGGAATCATAGTAGATGCCCCCTCTCTATTTTCATTTATACGATGTATTAAGCCTCCTTTTATTTTGCTCTCTAACCATTTTTTATTTTCTACGGGATACACTTTTGTTAGTAATGAATCGTGTAATAATGATTGCATTGATGGATTTCCTTTTAGTTTTTTTGGTTCCATGTTACTATCAAAATAATGCCATGACCCCTGATAATATGCGTTTACAGCATAGTGACCACTTTCTCCATCATTGTTTTGAAACTGAATGGTCGCAAATTTTACATTGTGCTTTTTTAATAAATATTGAAACAAAATTCCTTGCTGGCTACATGCTGCCATAGGGTATTTTATGATATGTTGCGGAATAACTACGTACTTAAAATCTTGCCATACGTAGTTACCTAATAGTGTAGCTATCCAATTTTCTTTGTAAGTATAGATAGAGTAGGAATGAAAAAAACGAATGCGCAATAAGTCGTCAATGCTATTGACCAACAAGCCTGTGTCAGCATAATTATTTTGAACACGTGCTGCCAAAGTATCTTCAAGTTTTTCAATGGTGTTTATTGCCATTGTTTTAGCATTAAATGTTTCTTTTATTCCACTAGTGAAGTTGTGCGCAGGTCGCATATACAAATACTTGGCGTATAGCGTAAACAATAATGCTATAAAAGAAAGTAGTAAAAGTGTTTTTTTCAATGAATTTATGACTATAAGTAATAGTATTTGCAAGTGTAGTTATAAATAATAAGATAAACGAAAAGATAATGAACATAAATTACTGCTACGCCAGTATAGCTTGTATATCTTCCTTGCTTAATGATTTAAAAAATGATTCTTCAGTTTTAATTAAGCTATCGCTAAGTTGTTGCTTGTGCTCTTGTAGTTTTACAATTTTTTCTTCTACCGAATTTTTACTTATAAACTTATAGGTAAACACCGTATTTAATTGCCCTATACGATGCGCTCTATCTACCGCTTGGCGCTCGGTTGCTGGGTTCCACCATGGGTCAAGTATAAATACATAATCGGCCGTGGTAAGGTTAAGCCCTACACCACCTGCTTTTAATGATATTAAAAATACTTTTACGTCATCGCTCGCCTGAAACTGATCTACCAAATTTTTACGCTCTGCCGATTTTACACCGCCGTCAATATAAAAATAAGGTGTTGCATTTTCGGTTAAATAATCTTGAAACAATTTTAATTGCTTAACAAATTGTGAAAATATAAGCACCTTATGCCCTTCGTTTAGTGCGTTTTGTAAGCGCAGTATAACCTCATCAAACTTACCCGAATCGCCCTCGTAGTCTTCCATAACCATACTTGGATGATTACTTATTTGGCGCAGTTTGGTTAATCCTGCTAATAAGTTCATAGACTTGCCTTTGTTTATTTCGCCGTTAGCGCCTATCAACTCGTTGCGGTACTGCGATTTTGTTTCTTCGTACAACTCGGCTTGTTTTTCGCTCATGTCGCAATATACCACTTGTTCTATTTTATCGGGCAAATCGGTGGCAACTTGTTTTTTTGTACGACGCATTACAAACGGTTTTATAATACTATGCAAACGTTCGGTACGGGCTGTGTCGTTTTCTTTTTCAATAGGCGTTACATAATTATCTTTAAACTTATTATACGAACCCAGCAAGCCTTTGTTTATAAAGTGCATTTGTGTCCATAATTCCGATATACTGTTTTCTAGCGGAGTACCTGATAATATTAGCTTGTGTGCCGATTTTAACTCAAATACATTTTGCGAAACTTGCGAAGAATAATTTTTTATGTACTGGCTTTCGTCCAGTATAACGTAGTTAAAATAAAATTGGTTAAACACCTCCAAATCGTTGCGTGCCAAACCGTACGAGGTTATTATCAAATCGTAATTAACAAACGTATCGGCATTTTTTACACGGTCGCTCCCTGCGTGTATGTATATTTTAAGTTGCGGTGTAAATTTTTTAGCCTCGTCTTTCCAGTTGTATAATAATGATGTAGGTGCTATAAGTAATGATGTTGAGGCTTGACGCTCATGGTACGCTATATCGGCACTATCAATAAGGTTTTCTTGCTGCATCTCTTTCATTTTTGCTAATAATGATAGGGTTTGTAGCGTTTTGCCCAAGCCCATATCATCGGCAAGGCAACCTCCAAAACCATAGCTATGTAAGAAACACATCCAATCGAACCCTGCTTTTTGGTAGGGGCGTAACGTAGCGTTAAGCTGTTTTGGAAGCTCGGTTTCTTCTATGTTTTCCATAGTAAGTAACTGCTGTAGCTTACGGTTCATAATCACTTCGGCTATGTTGCCCTCTTGCAATTGCTGTAAAATACCAATATGGTATTTTTTCAATTGTATGTTTTTACTCGCTGTATTTTCATCAGTAAGGCTAAACAAATCGCGCAGTTGTGCAAACCATTGTTCGGGTATTATTACTATTTGTCCGTTGGGTAAAGCATATTCTCGTTTGTTGTGTATAATGTTGTTACGTAGCGATGCAAAGGGTATTTCTATATCGCCAAATAGTACTATTGCATGTACATCAAACCAATCTTTACTCTCTGATATTTTAATAGATAAATACGGTTTAGCAATTAAATATTCGGTTTCAAACTCGGCTTGTTCTATGGTAAAATTATCTGCCTTTAATGGTTCGCTATGTGCGCTAAGCCACTCTACCAATTGGTATTTGGTATAATTAATTTCGGTTGATGGAGATAATGTTTTTAATTCATCTACTACAAACGCTGCGCTCTCTATATTCTTCAACCCTAAGTCTACCAAACGTTTGGCTTTGTTTCGCTCCCACTCGGCATTGCGCTTGGTACGTACTAATGTTATTTCATCATTTGTTTTGCTAAATGTTGCACTTATTTTTTTGCCTTGGCTAAATGCATATTGCTCCTCGCCATAATTAAAATAAAGCAACAGTTGTAAGTTACCATTCCATGTAGTTTCTATTTTAATAACGGGTGATGCTTGGTGTTGCTCAGTTTTAACAGTAAAGCCTTGCGCATGTATATGGTACTGCTCCGCAAGTGGAATTACAAATTTTTGAAAATACGCATCTTCGGCACTGCGTGGAATTTCGAGGTAACGTTTGTCTAAAAATATTTTTATTTTTTTTCCATCCACGTGTTCTTCAAACCTAATGAGTTGCGCATTGTTAATAAGCAAATAGGCTGGGCTTTCGGTTATTAAACGAGCGTTTTTGGCAATAAATTCTACTTTATTTTCATTTAGTTTTATAGTTGGATAGTAGCGCATATTTTGCTCCGAACGTATAAAGTGAAACACCACAGTAGCCAAACCCTCTTCGTACACCACCTTGTGTTGGCAAGGGTTTCCGTCCTTGCCTTTGTAAAACAATGCTTTGTTAAGCAGCAGCGGCAACACCTTATCCATAGTGCGGCTTGTAAAATCTCGAGCTAAATGTTGTACTTGTGTCAAATAAAATTTCTCAAAAAACAACTTAGTAGTTACAGGCTTGCTATGATATTTTTTTACAATGTTTTCTAATGATATTTTTTCTAGTTCACGTATAATTTCAACATCATCGGGTAGTATAAATTGTGCAAAATCTTTAACAGTTACATTACTTAATTTTTGGTAGGTAAACGAGTAATCGCCTGCTGTGGTAAGCTCTACCATATAGGGTTCTACCACATAACCAATATGTGTGTTTTCGTTAAGCGCATATACCAAACGACAAGGGAGGGACGTATTTACTTGAGCCATTGTAAATTAAATTTATTCGCCTAAGGTTATTATTTTTTAAATGTGTTATGAGTTTAGGTGTATACTAGTTTTTTAGGTTCGGTTTGTTGTGTAGGAAGTTCATTGTTTAGTAGTTGGGAATATATTGTTATAAATTTAGATTAAATGTTTTGTATGCTTACAATTACTATCCATGCACTCGCTCTTGGGTGCCGTAGTTGGCTATAATACTGGCTTCAAAAGCTATCCATTGCTTCCAACGTTCATCTACATTTATGTCTTTGCCGTACTTGCGTGCATAGCTTATAAACGTGGTGTAATGCCCCGCTTCGCTTATCATTAACTCTCGGTAAAATTGTGCAAGGGCTTTGTCTTCTATGTTTTCTGATAATACTTTGAAACGTTCGCAACTGCGGGCTTCAATCATTGCCGAAAACAACAATCTATCTACCAGCGAATGTGTGCGAGAGCCACCGCGTTCCATAAACTTATACAGTTCGTTTACATAGTGGTCTTTGCGCTCACGGCCTAAGGTTAAGCCACGTTGTTTTATCAAATTATGCACTTGCTGAAAGTGATCTACCTCTTCTTTTACTACGACCAATAGGTCGGTTACGAGTTCTTCTAACTCTGAGTTAAGTGTAATAATAGTTATGGCATTGGTAGCGGCTTTTTGTTCGCACCAAGCATGGTCGGTTAATATTTCTTCTATGTTACTTTCTACAATATTAACCCAACGCGGGTCGGTTGATAGTGTTAATCCAAGCATGAGTTAAATGGGATGATGATTATTTTCGTTTATAATTCCAAAATTGTATAATTACTATTTCGCACAACAAAAATAGTAATGCAGCAGCTATAAAATATAACCATAGCTTGCGCCCAGTAGTAGCTGTATGTATAGCTGTAGTTACGTTTGATGATGTTTCGTTAAGCACATTAATAGTTGCGTTGGGATTATTGTTGTGCAACACCTCGTTAAGTTGTGTGGGTGTATAGTAGGTTAATACACTCTCGGTAGTAGTAGCATTTAGTGCTATGTACGACAGTATTTTGTTATTAAGCATTACTTTATAAATGCCATTTTGTAACAGTTCGTTATTCAACAATAACTGTGTGCCCCCTTGTGTTTTTTGTTGCTCGGGCACTATATCCAAACTATCGTTTAGCTGTAAGTGTATGTTGCTTTCTCCTGCGGCTAAGGTATCTATTACTACTGTGCTAAGGTTGCCAATACTACTATACAAGCGCGCGTTGTTGGTTGCACTAAATGCCATTTGGTATAACAATGGCAAGAACAATGCGTGGGCACTTACCGTAGTGTATTGCGCCGAGTGTGGTGCGGTAAATATATACACTTGTCCTTTGTTGTACTTGTTTTGTTGTAAGTACGTATCGTTATTAGTGAGCGATAGCAACTGTTGTGCGCCACTTGCTGTACTAGTGTATTTGTAATGGTAATTTATTGCAGGCCAATTTGTTTTGTTGCTAACGTTATTTTTTTCAAACACACCCGCTAATAAACTGGCGTTTGTATTAATGTCTTTGAGGGTAAGTTTATTAGTATCAATACTTGTAAATGCACCAGCACCAAGGTTGGTGAGCAATGTATTATAATTAGCTATAGTAACATTAGCCGCGGGAAATACCACCAGTACGCAACCTTTATTAACTGCGGTTTGCAACTCCGAAATCATACCAGAGCTTAACTCCGTAAGTTCATCTAGTACTATTACATCATTAGTACGCAGTTGCGCATAGTTAATAGTGGTGGGTGTGTAATTAGAAATTTTAAAATAATCATCTTGCTCGTACGCGTGTGCTACGTCATTGTTTGGCGTGATACTTATAATGGCTACACGGCTAGTATTTACTACATTATAGGCAATGTTTAACGTGTTATCAAACGTTATAGGAAAATCTTTAATGCTTAGTACGCCTGTGTTCCAACTCGCCACACGATTGGTATAAGTAAGTGTAACCAATGTACTTGCATTGGGCGCAATGATAGCTGTACCTAAAGTTACTTGCGTTCCGTTTAGTTTAAGGTTTACCGTTAGTGCATCAATAGCGGTACTGCTTACGTTGGTAATTTTTACTACCAACTCTTCGGCACTGCCTATGCGGTGTGTAGGGGTTTTAAAATAAGCGGTGTCTATGTACACATTGGGTATATTGGTGTTTTGTATGGGCAATAATGTCCAAGTTATGGTAGTATCAATACTGGTAACGGTATTGGGTAAGGTATTAGTTTGAAAATCGGAAACCAAATACGCATGCTTATTGCCCTTAACACTAGCTAACGCTGACTGTTGGCGGCTTACAACATTAGCCAATGTTTGTGTTGATGCGTTTAATTTTAAATTATAAACCGCCGCTTTTGCATCTTCTTTGTTAAATAAATGTTGTTGTGTTCCTGCAAATTCGTTGGTAAGCAGTTGAAATTTATCTGCTTCGCTATACGCATCTATTATCTCCAAAGCCTTGCGCTTGCTGGCATCAAGCAGTGTGCCTTGTTTTTCGTTAGCTTCCATACTTAACGAATTATCTATATATATGCTCACATAATTTTTAGCACCTTGTACAGCACTATTGTTTTTGTTAGGAAAATACGGTTGTGCAAAGGCAAATATCAAACATGCCAAAGCCAATAGGCGAGCGGCAAGTATTAAATAGTTTTTTAGTTTGTTGCGTGTTTTATTATTTTCTTGCAACTCAGTAAATAATTTTACATTGGTAAAATATACTTTTTTATACTTGCGAAAATTAAATAAATGTATGATAATAGGGATAGTCAAGGCAAAAAGCGTCCACAAAAAATAAGGCGATAAAAACTGCATATAGGTAAGGTGTAAAAATGTGTTGTACACAAAAATAACATTCCCAATAGTAATTACGAATTAAAAATTGCGAATTACGTTTATGCGCAAATAATAGTACAATTATTTAACACAAAGAATATCATTTGCTAATAAAGCCACGGTGCCTAAGCAAAGTAAAAGCCCATATAAGACTAGGGCTTGGATAAAATAAGCAACCTTGACGTGAATAAAAATTGTAAACTAATTACTAACTGTTAACAATACATAATTTTTTAATTAATAAAGCCACATAAAAAACTATGTGGCTTTATTAATTTGTAAAACGTAACTACTATTATTCTTGTTCGGTTAACCAACGCTCTGCATCAAGTGCGGCCATACATCCACTTCCTGCTGCAGTTACTGCTTGGCGGTAGGTGTAGTCTTGTACATCTCCTGCTGCAAATACACCTGCTATACTTGTACGAGTTGTACCTGCTACTGTGTTTATATAACCATTATCGTGTAGGACCAATTGTCCTTTAAATATACCCGAGTTAGGATCGTGTCCTATGGCAACAAAAAATCCTGTTACAGTTATATCTTGTGTAGTATTTTCTTTTGTGTTTTTAATACGAGCACCTGTAACGCCCTTATCTCCAAGTATTTCTTCGGTTTCGCTATTAAACAATACGGTTATTTTAGGGTTGTTTAATACGCGGTGCTGCATAGCTTTACTCGCACGCATTTCTTCGCGGCGCACTATCATAGTAACTTTATTGCATAGTTTTGATAAATACGTTGCTTCTTCGCATGCTGTATCGCCCGCTCCCACTATGGCTACATCTTGTCCTTTAAAAAAGAAACCATCGCATACTGCACAAGCACTTACACCAAAACCGTTTAGACGCTCTTCGCTTGGTAAGCCCAGCCATTTGGCCGATGCACCAGTTGATATAATAACAGTATCAGCAGTTATTTCTGTTTTTTCATCAATCCATACACGCTTTGGCGATACTGAAAAATCTACCTTTGAAGCCACTCCCCAACGAATATCGGTACCAAAACGCTCAGCTTGCGCCTTAAAATCTTCCATCATTTGTGGCCCTTGCGCACCATCCGGATAACCAGGAAAATTTTCCACTTCGGTAGTTATTGTTAATTGTCCACCAGGCTGCATACCTTGATACATAACTGGTTTCATATCAGCACGTGCTGCATATATTGCTGCTGTATATCCAGCCGGACCCGAGCCTATAATAAGGCACTGTACGTGTTCTGTTGCATTTTCCATTTTTGAATTGGTGGTTTAAATTATGAATTAATAGTTGATGTATTTTGTTTTAAAAATTCTTTTGTAAAAGTAATTAAAAGATAGCAGTAAACGAGTAAAGAATAGTAAACTCATTTGCATACATAACCCCAAAACAAAATAGCCACGCAATGCGTGGCTACTGAGTAATTGAGATTATTAAAACCTATTTATTTTAAGGCAACTATTTTGAAATCAATGAAAAAATCGTTGTCGATAGCTTTGTCGCCAATACTGTCAAAAAAACTTTTTGAACCATATTTAATATCATATTTGGTACGATCAACAGTTATTTTTCCAACCATTGCAAGTGCTTTACCTTCGTTTTTAACTGCTGCAGGAAAAGTAACTTCATTAGTTATTCCTTTAATAGTTAATCTACCCGTTACGTCAGTTTGACCATCTTTGCGCAATACAGTTTGAGTTACTACAAATGTTGCTGTTTTGTTTTTTTCTGTATCAAAAAAATCAGGTGATTTTAAGTGTCCAATTAATTTATCAGCACCTTCTTCTGGTTTCAAATCTGTACAAAGCATACTGTTCATGTCTATTATAAACGTACCTGTAGTAATGTTAGTACCTTGCATATTAAATGTACCCGATGTAAGTTTAACTGTACCAGAATGTTGTCCTGTTACTTTTTTACCTAACCATGTTAATGTAGATTTTGAGGTGTTAATTTTGTACTCTGCTGGTTTTGTTGCTAATGCGCTTGTAGCAATTGCTAACGATAATACGATTGATGTTGCTTTTTTCATTTTGATTTTTTTTGATTAATTAATTGTTTTAAGATGTTACCAAGAGAACGCTTCGCTTAGTTGGTTTATTAATTGTTACTAGTTTAATTTTTACAGTGCGAAACTAAGTTATATTTAATCTACTTTTGTAATCAATTACCTTTTATAAACCAGTTTCTTAAAAGAAACTAACTATAAGTAACGAATAAATATTAACGTATTTTGTATGAACAAATAAACGAAATAACTATGGCAATGACAAAAAAAATACCACAAGTAGTTAGCAAAGAGTGCACCAAAAAACTAATGGGTATAAAAGACACCATGGAGTTGCTGTCGGGCAAATGGAAAATACAAATTATAGCTACATTAATGCAAAAAGGCACATTGCGTTTTATGGATTTGTTGCGTGAGGTAGATGGTATAGCAGCCAAAATGCTCTCTAAAGAATTGCAAGAATTAGAAATAAATGAACTCGTAAAACGTACCGTGTGCAACACCAAACCCATAACTGTAGAATACGAAATAACCGACCACGGACACACGCTACAAAACACTATAAACGAAATAGCCGATTGGGGCATAGCCCACCGCAAACGCTTGTTTAAGCAACAAAAATAATTTCGCCCCGCCTTGCATACACCACTCGAGAATGAAATTAGTGGCAGAAGTATATTGGGTAGCAATAAAATTTCACTTAACTCTCCCGCAACACCTTGCGCACGGGCCATGCGGCTGCAAAGTAACCTATAACTACTACTGTAGTAAGCACATACACAACATCTAGCCATTGTATGGCTACGGGGTAATATTGTATTATAAAACTATCATCAGCACCTAGTTTTAATATGCCAAATTGCAATTGTATTACACATATAATTAAACCTACGGTAACGCCCGCTATAGCGCCCCCTAAAGATATAAGCAAACCTTCGGTTACAAATATTTTGTGTATCAATGCCTTGCTGGCGCCTAAATAAGTAAGTATAGTAATATCTTTCTTTTTATCTACAATAAGCATAGTAAGCGAGCCTATAATGTTAAACGCTGCTATAAGTAATATAAACGCCAGTATCATAAATATTGCCCACTTTTCGCTTTTCATTATTTTGTATAAAAACTCGTGTTGCTCAAAGCGTGTTTGCACTTTGTAATTGCTACCGCACAAATCCTGTATGGCTTGCCGTACTTGCTTTTCGTTGTTAGTATTGGTTAAACTTATTTCCAACGATGTAACTTTGCCGTGTTGGTGTATTAAGTTTTCTACAAACGGCAATGGCACTAATATATATTTTGCATCTATTTCTTGTTGTATGCTATACACGCCCGAAGCATATATAAATGCTTTGTTAAAACTATCCTCTGGGTTAAGTTCCATACTCTTGCCTGCCTTAGGTACATACACTTGCAAGGGGTTAAGTACATCGCCTAGGTTAAGCCCCAGTTGCGATGCAATGGTTTGCCCTATTACGGCGTAATACTCGCTATCATTGGGTTGCAATAAGTATTCGCCTGCTACCAACATACTATCTACGTTTGCCATACGACTAAAGGTAGTATCTACGCCTTTGAGTGTGGCTATAAATTGTTTGTCTTGGTATTTTATTAATGCGTTTTCTTCCAGCGATAGCGCTAAGTTTTTTACCCCTTGTGTGTGTTGTATTTTGTAAATGAATGTACTATCGGCGTTAAAAAACTTGCCTTCGTTTAATGTTATTTTTAATGCAGGGTCAAATGAGTTGTAGAGTTTTGTTACCAAGCCCTCAAACCCATTAAATACCGATAGTACAATAATTAATGCTGCCGACCCTACAAACACGCCCAACAATGAAACCAACGTAATAACGTTAACTAAGTTGTGCGATTTTTTTGCAAATAAATACCGCTTGGCTATGAATAATGGTACGTTCATTTTGTTGGGGTTAATTACGTTTCCAAAATTGCCAAGATTTTTTAGACGTACGAGGCTCAACAATCCTATAAGAAAGCCTACCAATAGAGGGCATACCTTTTATAGAGGAGTCTGGCACAAATTTAAAATTAACATCTTTAGTAAGTATTATTGTGATTTTTATGCTTTTACCCTTTTGTATACTTACTTCTTTAGTTTGCTGTAAATAATATGCTACACTAATAAATTCTAAAGTCCATTTTTCATCTTTAGAATTTTGGTTTATTTTGAATTTAAAATTTCCATCAAAATCAGTTGTTGTATGCTGCGAAGTTCCTCTAATATTAACCTTTACAAATGGCACAGGCTCTCCATTTTCATCAACCACTTTACCTTTTATGGTAATTCTATCGGTAGTAATTATTGCAGGTGTTGTAAACGAATGTTGTTGTGTTATGTGTTGGTTAGCAATAAGTTCAGGAGCTTTAGCTTCGGCTTGTTTTGCAGTTACTGATAGCAATATACTACTAGCTACATTGTACCACCAATTATATGTAATAGGAGTTGTTTTAGCTGAATTATGTATCTCTCTGTTTAACTGTTGTGGAGATAAACGCCCACACAACTCTCCCGACGAATTATTTAATACCTTAACAATTTCATCATCACTTAATATTGAAAAATCTATTACTGTTTTACAACAGTGTGCGCAGTATTTCCCCTGCTCATTAGTGGTCATATCTAACCACTTTTCCTCGCAGGGCTTATTAATCGCTAACTTGTAACTACGCAAAGTCATAGTGTTAATTACGCTTTATACGCTCTCACTATAAGCCCTGTGCCTGTAGGGTTTTGGCCGTTGGCATCGAGGTAGTTAAGCACGTAGCATATTGGGTAGGTTACGGCGTAATAAAATGGTATTAATACAAAAAATAATTTGCTTACGCCTAATAATTGTATTGGCCATTTCATACTCATACGCCATGCAATAGTACCAAACTTGCCATAGGCATAACGGCTTACCATGCCTGTAAATCCTGCTAATTTAAGTTTGGCTTCAATGTCGGTAATGGCATAACCATCGCGCACGTGTTCCTCAATAAAACTACCCTCTTCGCCTTCGTGTACATCGCTTCCGCCTTGGTCGCTTGGGGTTGATATTAACAACATACCTCCTGGTTTAAGCGATGTATATATGTTTTTAAACACCTCTACATCTTCTAGTATATGCTCCATAACGTCCACCGATAGTGCCAAGTCAAACGCATTGGGTTTGTTGTATTGTGTTAAATCTCCTACTTCAAATTTTACGTTAGTCTTGCCTACTTTTGCAAAAAAAATGTTGCAATCTTCTACTTGTTCTTCTTTAACATCTACTGCAAGTATATTAAACTTTGGGTTTAAGCCCGATAGTTTATAACTGTATTGTCCGTAGCCCGAACCCGCATCAAACACTTGGGTTTTGTTGGGGTTAAGCGCCATCCATGCTTTTAGTTCGTTATCTATGTGCCACGTACGAAGCAATAATAAATCTAATAATTTGTAAAATGTTTTGCGTAAAAATGGTGTTTGGTTAAATACACCGCCCAATGAGCGTTTAATAGGATCGTACTGCATAATGCTGTTAGTTTGCTAAGGTTGTTTTATAAGTTTTTAATGTACTAAAGTGTACTTATTTTTTAAGTAAACTATCAATCTTTTCGGCATAGTCTAGCGAGTCGTCTATATAAAATATGAGCTCGGGTACTATGCGCAATTGCGATTTTGTAATTACCGATAGGTATTTACGCACTTCTTTCTTTTGAATATTGATGAGTTGCAATACTTCTTCTTTGGTGTTTTTATTACCTACAATAAACAAGCTTAAATAGGCTTTAGCCACGCTCATATCGGGGCTTACACGTACTATGGTTACTGTTATTAATGCTCCATTAAAAAACTCTCGGGTATTGGCTCTAAAATATTCGCCTAATTCTTTTTGTAGCAAGCGTGCTACTTTTTGCTGTCTTACACTGTCCATTATTGTTATTTAAAAAATCTATTGTTATAAAAATTAATGCACCACTACCAATTTGTGTATAGTGCTACTTGTATTGTTGTTTATTTTTATCAAATATACACCATTAGTCCAATTAGCAGTGGTAATACTAGTTGTTGTGTTGGTAGTAATGCTGTTTTGTATTAACTTACCTGTATAGTCGTACACTTGTAATGCACTGTTAATAGGGGTTTCAACGCTTACTTGCTCGTTAGCTGGGTTAGGATAAATATTTGTACTGTTGCTTGTTGTTTCTTGTAATCCAATGGTGGAGCCTGTTTCAAACGGACATGTGCCAAATACAGGGCGCAGCATCCAACTGCCTTTTATTATAGATTGATTCCAACCCAAGCCTGCATTATAATACATACGTATGTTGCTTATAGTGTTAAGGTCTAAGCCCAAATTAAGGTTGGTTGTTACGTTTTGTTGTAAACCTATATAGTACTTGCCCACACCAAGATTTACTGGGGTAGTAAGTGTATACTCGTGAAAGAAGTTAGTACTTACACCATACGTAGGGTTTACAGTAGGTGTCTCCTCGTACTTAATAGCACCAGGCTTTCCTGTGCCATCATCTTCCCAAATTGTAATTTTAAAATCTACTACTCGTGCATCTATTACTTGCGGTAAAAAATAATAACGAACTGCTGTAAGTGCATCTGGCGTATTTAGTTCTACTTGATACGCTAGTTTACCTTCGGGGAAAAACTGATTTAATTTTAACTCATATCCTGCCTCTGCAGTACCATCATCATACGATAAAAAATTGGACACATATTGCTTGTAATACACTGTGTCGTTATGTTTGTTTACATCATTAGTAAATGATACAAATTGTTTCATGGTATAATACTTACACACTTGCGAATCCGCGTACTGAGCATTAACAGGTATTAAGGGGTGTATTAAATTGTTAAATCCTGTGGTGTTTGCAGCTTGTTGATTAACTCCAACACCTAAAACAACAGTAGCATTATTTGGGTTTTGATATTGAAATAATTTTGTTTTGTAATTATCTATTATGGAATAATTTGTTTCTGATGGTTTTTCGCCACCATTTTGTCCAGTAGGATTTGATAAATTATTCACATAATTATCAAAATTAGATTTAAACATACTTTTTTTATATTGCTTATACGTAATATTAGTGTAACCGTTTAGCAAATTTTGATTATCGTTAATAAAAGCTACATCGTTCAAATACTTGTCGTTGTAATTTCTTCCTTTATCAATATAAATATAATCTATGTGCCAATGGTCAAATGCGCCTGATAGTGTTGCATAGTTTTTAAACCTAAACTGAAAGCCTGTTTTTAAAAACTTAAGTTGTGTAAGCGAAATGTTCACCCATTTAAAATACGTACTGCCTGCACTATCGCCTTCGGCTTTCCATATGTACGTCCAGCCAGTATCTGACGGAGCTTTAAATTCTAGCACTAACGAATCTTGCGAGGCATTGGGGGCATTACCATATCCTTTGGGTTGATAAAAAAAACTAAAATAAACAGAATCGTTTACACCATTGGGTACAAATAAATTAATAGGTTTTGAGGTAAGCA
>JACMRI010000038.1 GCA_014376525.1 Bacteroidia bacterium
ACTCCCTTTACATTAGCACTAATGGCGGGCATGTTAGTACATGGATGAATCTCACAGTACACGTTTAACTCACGCACCCTACGTGCTATAAGTTGAGTGTATTGAGAACCGAAATCAATTATAAGAATAGTTGGTTGCATGCGTTTGTGTAGGTGGAAAAAAAATAGATTGAATTGTATAATTTAATTAGCCATTGGTTTATAATAGCTTTTAGCCCTTGGCATAAACGCCCTAAGGGCTTTTATGCGTGTTTCGTCGCTTGGGTGGGTACTAAGTAGTTCGGGTGGTTTACCTCCGCCTTGCGCCGCCATACGTTGCCAAAAAATTATTGCTTCCTCAGGGTTATAGCCTGCCATAGCTGCAAATATTAATCCCATTTTATCGGCTTCGCTTTCGTGCACTCGCGAATATTTAAGTATTCCCAATTGTGATGTTACGCCAAATGCTTGGTTAAACAATTGTACACCTTGTGGTGATGTTCCTTTGGTGGCCAAAAAAACCTGCATTCCAATACCTGCTGCTTGCAACGCTAAACCTTGGCTCATACGTTCATTTCCGTGTCGTGATATTGCGTGGGCTATTTCGTGCCCCATAACTATGGCTAATGCGCCTTCGGTTTGTGTTACTGGCAATAAACCAGTATATACTACTACCTTGCCGCCTGGCATACACCAAGCGTTTACGGTATTATCATTTACTACATTAAACTCCCATTTAAAACCATTTACACGGCTTAATTGTTTGGTTTGCTTTAAATACTGAGTAACTGCTTTTGAAATCCTATCGCCTACACGACGCACCATTTCTACATTATTATCGCTGGCTTGCATGGGGGCATTAGCACTTAAAAATTGCTGATATTGTGTTTTTGCCATACCGTCTAATATTGATTCGGGTAATAAGTTTACTTGTCGGCGACCTGTTACAGGTACTTTTAAACAACTAGTGGTAGCAAGCGTTACAGCTGCTAAGGTAAGTACTAATGTAGTTCGTTTTATCATAGTTTTATTCACTGTTATTATATTTTTATTTGGGAAGTTAGTTGTTGAGCCAGGGTAAATTCTGTTTTAAGCGTAGCCACAATAGTTGCTATCGGCATTATGTTATTTATCAATTCTACAGACTTACCTGCGCACCATAGTTTTTTGTAATTGTTGGGTGTTACCGAGTCTTCTAAGCGTTTAAAACCACGTAATTGCACTAATGTTTTAAACCATTTTTTAGTACGAGGATTATTACTCATCCATTTTTCTATTATACCTTGTTCGTAGCCCATTGCCTTGGCATCGTCTGTATTTATTATGGTACAGGGCGTGCCCGATAGTTTGCTGGTCATTACAATATCGTCCATGTGGGCAGTAACTACGGCTTGCTTATACGCATCGTTTACTCCACTTTCGGTACAGGCTATAAAGCGTGTACCAATGCTTGCGCCACTTGCACCTAGTACAAACATACTTAGCAGTGTTTCGCCATTGGCAATACCTCCAGCGGCTACTATAGGCGTGTTGGGGAATTTGTGGCGCAATGCTGGTATTAATACTTGCAACGGATTATTTCCCGCATGCCCACCAGCACCTACTCCTACAGCTATTAAACCATCGCAACCCAAGTCCACACATTTTTGAGCAAAGGCTACATTTACTACATCACAATATACTTTTGCGCCATAAGTATGGGCTTGCTCTATAACCTCCTTAGGGTTACCCAACGATGTTATATAAAAAGGAACTTTATTAGCCACACATAGTTTAAGATGTTTTTCGTAATAAGGATTTGATTTTTGCACTATTAAATTTACTCCGTAGCTCCCTTTGTTGTTGGGTTGCTTAAGTTGTGTGTTTAAGTTTTTAAGTACAGCATCTAATTTCGCATCGTCTCTATAATTAAGACTTGGAAACGTAGCCATAATGCCTGCTTCCATGCCTTGTGTAAGCATGGCTTCGTTGGTTACTAAAAACATAGGCGCCATTATTATTGGAAAACTTACTTTGAGGTGTTGGTGTAATAACATTATATTAATAAGGGTTGTTTTTTTGTGCAAAATTAATTAAAAATCGTGTATTATATTACTGCATTAGGTGTAAAAACCCACTCAATTTAAATGAGTTTTTCTTATATACAGAATACGGGGTAACGCTGCATACGTAATAATACACCCCATCGGTACATTTACGTTTGGTTAAATAATTAGTACCGTCCCACATAAAACTAGGGCTTGTAGTATTAAACATGAGTGCGCCCCAACGATCAAATATTTGTAAATTTATTTCTTGTATGTATTTATTTTTTATGGGTTTAAATATATCATTAGTACCGTCGGTGTTAGGGGTAAAAATGTTGGGTAATTCAAATAATACACAATTTTCTACACATACGGTATCGCTTGCTATGCTTCGGTTTCCTGTACTATCTGAAGCTATTATATAATAACAACCAGCCAATGATTGCGTTAAGTTTTTGTGCAAATAATTAGTTACTGTACCTATTACCGAATCTACTGGCACAAAGTTTACGGTGTCGTTCATTACGTTGTACAATGTGTATTTAATTACATCATACCCACAATCCAAACTTCGTGCATCGCTCCATGTAATATTGTTTTGCGAAGTGTCGCACAATGCCTGTACGCTCATTGTTGGAGGGCATGGCGCAGTTTTATCAATAGGGACTGCACATACTTCTTGCGATTTATTTAACAATGGATGATAAATAGTAAGGGCGCTATATTGCCCAACTGATTCTACATAAAAACAGTAATTAGTATTGTTCTGTAATCCTTTTACATCAATAGTTGTGGCTGTGGTGGAGTCTATTAAATCATACAGTGCGGTAACTTTATTTTTAATATATATACGATAGGAATAGTTTTTCCACGGCACTAATGCAGTCCACGAAAGTGTAACACGTTTATCATTAGTACTTGCGCTTAATTGCACTGTTGATGCTTTTTTGTTACCCACTTTTATTCCATTAGCATAAAACACAATATTATAATTAGCCGTGCCAACACTTGTATTTACGTTGGTGTGTGTAAATATAGTATCATTTAATGTAGCAAAATAGGGCGATGAAACGGTTTTAATAATTGTACTTACCGCGCTACCATCAAGGCTAGGGCTATATAATAATTCAAATGTGTAAGGGCCTGGATATTGTAAAGTATCTAAGTTTATTGGACTTGCCAAAGGTTTTGTCCAACGCACATATATACTTCCTGTAGTTGCATTGGTTGATTTAATATCCACATTAAGTAGTATCGGCACATCTCGTTTTAGTTCCGCACATTTATTAATACTTACCATACTTTGTGCGTTATTAGCTAGTTGAGCTACTATACGGTACGAATACGTGGTGCCAGTATTTAATCCTGCACCATTGTTATTATCAACAAACGTGGTATTGTTATAGCCACTAGTACTACCAATAAGTGTGTAGCCCCAAGCACTAGGCATACCTGTTTCGCATACACTTGATATATTATTATTACACACTTCTTTACGGTAAATAAGGTATTTGTTTACTTCGGTACAGTAGGCCGTGTTCCAGTTCAAATTCATACTTGTACCCAAAGCAACCACCGTTAAACCCGTAACTGCGGGGCATATTACTTTTATGTTAAATGTGCTATAATCATATAGGGTATCGAAATCGTTATCTGCCAATTTTAAATATACGCTATACGGAGCAGTACGCACATGAAAACACGATGTGTTCCAACTAAAACCAACATTACTTGGATTGTTAAAATAACCTGTAAATGGTGCCGTTTGCAAGCTTGCTTTGCCTTGTACTGAACTAAATTCAAACGGTTGCCCAGTTGCTGTTAATCGTAATTTGTTGTTAATGTCAGGGTCGCTTATATTTATATTCATATTAAGTTGCGTACCTGCAATTACGCATGTGTCGTTTATTTGTTTTACCACTGGCGAATTGTTGTTGCATGCTTTTACGAGTACTTGCATATCTCTAATTACTTCGCCTACTTTAAATGGTTTATTGCCTCGTCTCCACTCCGATATTTTTATAGCAAAATTAAATTCTCCCTGTAATGATGCGCCACCTTTTAAACCAGCTTGAGGCCAAGTAACTGTTCCTGTATTTGCATCAATAAACATACCTTGAGGGTATGAATAGCCTGGCACGGGTACACCTCCTGTAGTAAGCGATGTAGTTAGTTCATAGGTTAAACTATCGCCATCAGGATCTACTGCACCTGGATTGTGTTCGTATTTTTTGTTAAGGCAAGCTGTACCAATTGGAGGGTTAGTGAGGGTAGGGCTTGAGTTACAGCCTGTAAAACTATTAATACATATTTTAGATTGTAAGAACAACGGCACGTTAACCGAGTTATCCATATTTAAAATATTTTCGTTTCTATTAGGATCTTCAATACTTACCACAAAGCAACCTGCGGCACTTATGTAGGTGTGCGTACCCTCGTACAAATTATATTTAATATCTCCACCTAATGATTCTCCTTGATGTTCGCCTCCAACAATAGGACCATTTACGCGTACTACTTTGCTCGTATTTCCATCGCCCCATACTATTTCAAATTCTGCCCTATCTGCCGATGAGGATTCTTTGGTATATGTTTTTACATACACTTTAAATGTAAGGCAAGAAGTATCGGCTGGCACTATTATAATTTCTCCTGCACGATTATGCGTAGCAAGCACAACATGGCTTGCACACACTATTGCAAGTGTAGTAATGAGTGTGCGTATGTATTTTGTAAAATTAATCATTGTTGTGTTTTTTTTGTACTTTAATGCTACCACTAATGTACACTACTTTTGTGGTTTATTTTCCTGTTTCTTTTGCAAATACATCGCTCGCTATAGACACACTATTTTTAAAATAATAAGTACCGTACTTATACATTATTTTTTTGTATTCAGTTGCTCTGTTGTTTTTTACTACTATTACTTGTAATGTTTTTTTGTTGGGTTCGTCTATATTTTCTGAGTGAACTCCTTCTCCATATTTTGCTACTAAAGCGTTGTTTTCGGCACTGTTTTCTAACGCTACTTGCGTAGGTTTATATGCCACTTGATTAGCCTGTTGGGCTATCAATTTATTACACTCATTTATTTTGCTCGAAAGAGTTATTGCGCTTGGTTTTAATTGTTTTGCTTCAATATAATTTTCTTTTGCTTTTGCATATTCTTTTGCGATAAAATCAGTATTTCCTTGGTTTACTTTGGTGTTAAATAATTCCTCAGTATTATCAATACTGTTATTTTTTTTAGTTGTTTTGGTATCAGTTTCATTTTGTTGTAATGATAATATTCGGTTGCACTCTACAATGTTAAATGTTAAATACACAGCACTTGGTTTTAATTCTTTAGCCTCCACATATTCTTGTTTAGCTTTTAAGTAACTTTTATCAATAAAATCTGTGTTTGCTTGGGTTACTTTTTGTTTAAATAGTTCGTCGTTGGCAGCTTTATTTTCAGTAGAGATTTTAATGCCAGACGTTTCGGTTTTTTTTGGTGCTATTACATTTTTATTTGCTGCAATTTCGGCTGCTAATTTGGCTTTACGCAAATTCTCTTTACGCATTTCTTCTTCAGCCAAAGCTTTGGCAGCTTGTGCAGCTTTTATTATAGCATCATTTTCTAGTTTCTTTTGCGCTTTAGCATCGGCTAACATTTTAGCATCTGCAATTTTTTTTTCATTTGCTGTTTTATTATTGTTGTTTTTAACATCAGTTTCTGCTTTCGCTTTTGCCTCAGCATCTGCCTTGGCTTTAGCAGCGTCTGTTAACAATTGCGTTTTGGCATCAGCATCTATTTTGTTTTTAGCTAAAGCATCGGCTTTCTGTTTTGCTTCTGCATCAGCCTTTGCTTTAGAGGCATCAGTTGCTAATTGTATTTTATTTTTCGATTCATTTTCCAGTTTTTGTTTAGCTTCTGCATCAGCTTTTTGTTTCGCATCAACGTCGGCTTTTGCTTTGGCATTGCTCTCGTCAGCTTGGTTTTTAGCATCTTCGGCTAGTTTGTTTTTAGCCTCAAGTTCGGTTTTCAATTTTGCATCTGCATCGGCTTTTGCCTTGGCAGCGACTGATATAATTTGTTCTTTAGCGTCTGCATCAGCCTTTGCCTTAGCATCAGCCATCGCTTTTGCTTTGACATTGCTCTCGTTAGCTTGGTTTTTAGTATCTTCGGCTAGTTTGTTTTTAGCGTCAAGTTCGGCCTTTAATTTTGTATCTGCATCAGCTTTTGCTTTAGCATCAGCTGCGTTTTTATCGGCAATACCTTTTGCTTTGGCTTCCTCTTCTAATTTCTTTTTAGCCTCAGTGTCTGCTTTAGTTTTATCGGCAGTTGCTTTAGCGTCTGCATCAGCTTTTGCTTTAGCATCAGCGGCTGTTTTATCGGCAATAGCTTTGGCTTCCTCTTCTAATTTCTTTTTGGCCTCAGCGTCTGCTTTAGTTTTATCGGCAGCTGCTTTAGCGTCTGCATCAGCTTTTGCTTTCGCATCAGCTGCTGTTTTATCGGCAATAGCTTTTGCTTTGGCTTCCTCTTCTAATTTCTTTTTAGCATCTGCGTCTGCTTTAGTTTTA
>JACMRI010000039.1 GCA_014376525.1 Bacteroidia bacterium
ATATTGGCTTTGGGTACAGGAGTTTCATCTATTCCAAATGCTAATACCGAAATAATGACAGTGTTAGGTAATGGAAACGTTGGTATAGGTACAACAACTCCAGCTACCAAATTACACCTATTAGATGGGCAAATTACACAAGAATTTACAACCAATCTATCTCACTCTATATTAATGAAAAACCCAAGCGGACGCAATTGGCAACTTTACCACCTAAGCCCCACCGATGGTAGTGCACCCAATGGCTTTATGTTTGAACATTTTGATGGCACAGCATGGCAACGCTATATGACCTTAACTCAAACAGGGAATGTGGGTATAGGAACGGCTACCCCCAACGAAAAACTAGACATAGTAGGCAGTATTAAAATAGTGGATGGTACACAAGGCGTAGGCAAAGTACTTACAAGTGATGCTACAGGTAAAGGTTCGTGGCAAAACCCATCTGCATTGGCTAATTACCCTTACCAAAATATAGGGCCATTACCAATCGGAGCTAATTGCCCATCAGGTGGATCTTACAGCACAGGCACTATTACTTTACCAGCAGGAATATATAATTTTATTCATTACAGTTGCGATGGACAATTAAATGCACTTAATAATGGACATAATGTGGATATTATTATTGTGACAGGCGTCGGAGATGCCACTAGTACTTTTCACAATTTTATTAATGGGTCCTCAGGTTCTTGTGGTAACTATTTTACTGGTGTATTACGGTGTTACACGGCTTGTACTGTTCGTAAAACTTATGGGTCTTACTCTGGCTCATCGTTTAATGTTCCAGGTGCTAATGCTGAAAACACTACATTTATTAAGATTTTGTAAGTAATTTTTACATAATTATTTTGTCAAAATGTATAAATCATATATTCATCAACAACTAAGCGGAGCTAAAGTCTATTTTAAAAAATAAAACTTCATCTAATCAACCACATTTTTAAAATGGGATAGCTACTATACTTGTGCTATAATAAATTGTAAAAACAGATAAACAAAAACATGATTCAAAAAATAGAACATTTAGGTATAGCTGTTAAAGATTTGGAAGCATCACTGCAGGTGTTTGAAGCCTTATTAAACACTGCACATTACAAAGTAGAGCGTGTGGAGAGTGAAGGCGTTAGCACGGCGTTTTTAAAACTTGGCGAAAGTAAAATAGAGTTGCTACAAGCTACCAACGAAACTAGTGCCATAGCCAAACACATTATAAAACGTAACGAAGGCATACATCATATAGCATTAGCGGTTGATGATATAGATGCCGAAATGAAACGCTTAGCAGCGCTTGGTTTTGAATTATTACACCCCGAACCTTTAGCAGGAGCCGACGGCAAATTAATATGTTTCTTACACCCCAAAACTACTAATGGTGTGTTGGTAGAATTGTGTATGGACAAAAAATAATTACGAATCCTAGCTTTTCGTTTTGCCGCTATTTATGTATACATAATGCCAATTAGACTTAAGTTTTGTTCAGCAACTTAGTCTAATACGTGTGTATAAAACCATTTTTCTTTTTTAGAATGAAAATAGATAATGATTTGCAGCTTTAATTAATTATTTAAGCATTTAACAATTCGTTTTCTCTACTATATTTGTTAAATAATAACACACTACATAATATTTAATTTGTAATATAAATTCACATGCTTACATATATTTCTAACATTATTTTTATTGCTTTATTAAGTACTGCCGTTTATTTTTTTACCAAAAACATTAAAAAAATAATTCGTAATATTAACCTTGGTCAAGACCAAGACCTAACCGACAATAAAGTTCAACGTTGGGGAATTATGGCACGTGTAGCCATGGGGCAAAGCAAAATGATAACTCGCCCAGTAGCAGGTATTATGCACTTATTTGTGTATGTAGGTTTTATTTTAATAAACATTGAAGTACTCGAAATTATAATAGATGGCATATTAGGTACGCACCGTATATTAAGTTTTATGGGTGGTTTTTACAATTTTTTAATTGGCTTTTTTGAGGTTCTTGCGCTACTTGTATTAGTGGGAGTTATTGTATTTTGGGCACGCCGAAATGTGGTTAAGTTAAAACGTTTTACAGCAACCGAAATGAAAGGCTGGGCCGTAACCGATGCCAACAATATTTTGTATATAGAAATAGTATTGATGACCGCAGTACTTATGATGAATGGTGCTGACCATGCGTTGCAACTAGCCAACTATCCGCATTACACGCAAGCAGGTTCGTTTCCTATTTCATCAGTATTATTTGGTTGGTTACAAGGTATGAACCCCACTACGCTAATGGTAATAGAACGTGCATGTTGGTGGTTACATATTATTGGTATATTTTTGTTTTTAAATTATTTACCAATATCAAAACATTTACACATACTGTTGGCGTTTCCTAATGTGTGGTACAGTAACTTGGCTGCTAAAGGCAAATTCAAAAACAACCCCGACATTACACGTGAGGTTAATTTAATGCTCAATCCATCGGCCACTATAGACCCTAATGCAGCCCCTCCAAAATTTGGTGCTAAAGACGTAAATGATTTATCTTGGATACAATTATTGAATGCCTACTCTTGCACCGAATGCGGACGATGCACCAGCAATTGTCCTGCTAACCAAACTGGCAAATTACTTTCGCCACGCAAAATAATGATGGACACTCGCGACCGTATGGAAGAAGTGGGCAAAAATATTGATACAAAAGGTGTGGACTTTAACGATGGCAAAGCCTTAGTAGGCAATTATATAACCGCAGAAGAATTGTGGGCATGTACCTCATGTAACGCTTGTGTAGAATCTTGCCCAATAAACATTGATCCATTATCCATAATTATGGATTTGCGCCAATATTTAGTATTAGAAAAATCGGAAGCACCACAATCATTAAACAGTATGTTTACCAATATTGAAAACAACGGGGCGCCTTGGCAATACAGCCAAGCCGACCGTTTGAAGTGGGCAAATGAGTAATTTACTAATTTGAAAATTCGAAAATTTATTTATTTAAAAATTTATTCTCCAATCAACAAGTTAAAAAACAACACACGAGCGCATTTTCAAATTATCAAATTAATTACCAAATTTTCAAATTAATAATGAACGCATTAAACGTAAAAACCGTAGCCGATTATACAGCACAAGGCACTAAACCCGACATATTATTTTGGGTAGGATGCGCAGGTAGCTTTGATGATAGAGCAAAAAAAATAACCAAAGCAATAGTTAAAATATTAAACCACGTTGATATAAAATATGCTGTACTTGGTGCAGAAGAGTCATGCACGGGCGATCCTGCAAAGCGTGCTGGCAATGAGTTTTTGTTTCAGATGCAAGCAATGAGCAACATAGCAATACTTAACGGATACGAGGTTAAAAAAATAGTAACCGCTTGTCCGCATTGTTTTAACACACTTAAAAATGAATATCCTGAGTTAGGTGGGCATTACGAAGTAATACACCACACACAACTATTGCAAGAGTTAATAGATAGTGGAAAACTAAAAGTAGAGGGAGGAACATTCAAAGGAAAAAAAATAACTTTTCACGACCCATGTTACTTAGGACGCGCCAATGGCGAATACCTTGCGCCACGTGCCGTAATAGAAAAACTAGACGTAGAGTTAGTAGAAATGAAACGTTGTAAAACTAACGGTTTATGCTGCGGTGCAGGCGGAGCGCAAATGTTTAAAGAAGCCGAAAAAGGAACTAAAGAAGTAAACATAGAACGTACCGAAGATGTGCTGGAAAGCAAAGCCACTATTGTAGCTGCTGGATGTCCGTTTTGTAATACCATGCTTACTGATGGTTTAAAACACTACAACAAACAAGACGAAATACAAGTAATGGACATAGCCGAAATGATTGCGCAAGCTGCCGATTTATAAAGTTTTTAATTGCACAAATGGTTATTAAATATGCTTAGCCAACTTAGTGTGTATTACACTAATTAAAAATAAAGCCTATAAAGCAATATAGGTACAAATTGCAATTGATATGTATAGTATATGGTTTTATAAGTTGGATTATAATCTACGCCAAATATATTTTTTCGGTTAGTAACATTGGTAAGGCTTACAGCTAGTTCGTGGGCTGTGTGTTTAAAATTTTGGCGGAAACCTATGCGTATATCTATGCGTTGGTAATTTTTGTATTGCTGCGAATACGCATCATGTTCGTTGCGAGTTATAAAGCCCAACACTTGTGTAGCTGCTGTATCTATTGGGCTGTAACGTCTACCGCCTGCTACAGTAAATTTTATATCGCTAGTTAGAGTAAACTTATCATTCAGTTTCCACTCTTTACCCACAAGGGCATTGGTTACGAAGTCGCTACTAAATGCGGTTTTACGCCACACGCCATCATTAGTTTTGTATTCACTTTTAAATAATGATAGTGTAGCCATAGCATAAAAACCCCTATGCATACTGCGTTCTAGCGTAAGTTCCACGCCATAATTGCGCCCTATACCCTTGCTTACCAAACTATCTACATAGGGTAGTGCCAACTCAGAACCTGCATTAAGCATACTAAACGATGTGGAGCGCTGCTCTATGGGTGCATTGCGTAACGATTGATAATAAGTTTCGGCTTTTACACGCCAGTATTCAGTTAAATTCCAATCGTAACTTAGTACTAATTGGTGCGATTGTGTGGGTTTTAAATTTTTATTTGTTTCTATTACAACTCCATTAACCTGTGTTGTTGCTATAAAATACACAGGCAATTCTTGTAACTTATTATGTAAACCATAGGCTACACTTAACCTATGCAGTGGGGTTGCTTGCCAAGCCAAGCCAGCACGAGGTTCCACACTAATTGTATTATTTAACATAAAGTGCATATACGAAACACCAGTATTAGCAGTGAGTGTAGGCAATAGTTTGTAACTATTTTCGGCGTAGGCACGTAACAAAATTGCGTTACCCGATACATCAAATAAGTTTTTTGTAACGTTACCCAAGTAGCGTGTGTTTTTGCTTTTATAGCCTATATTATCGGCTATTAGCCCAATGCGAGAACTTAAGCGTATACTATGTTTGGTATTAATGTAGGTATGTGCGCCTTGTTTAAACCTATTATTTTGCTCGTTGCGATAGGGCGATGCCGAAGTAGTGTTAATAGAATCTAACAACAATGCACTTGCATCGTAGGTTATTCCAGCCACACAGCGCAAGTACGACTTAGGCGTAATGTTGTAGTTATAAGAAAACGCACTAACTCCCATGGTAGATTTAAAATAAATATCAAATTCCTTGCGCCCCACAAAATCAGTAGGAGCTACGTCTTTACCCAGTATAGTATTGCTTCCTAATCCACCAACTGTAAACCAAGTAAAGCTACCTTTAGCAAATGGAAAAAATAATTTAAAAGTTAAGTCTTGATATTGCGGCACACTAGTAGTACCATAGTTTATACCCAATTTTTTTATCACAGAAAATACACTGTATCTATACCCAACCATATAGCTCGAACCTTTTTGTTTATTGATGGGTCCTTCGGCATTGCCCTCAAAACCATTAAAACCAACCTGCGCCGTTAACTCATGTTTTTCGTTGTTACCGTTGCGCAATTTTATATCAAATACGCCACTCAAGGCATTGCTATATTCGGCAGGAAAAGCACTTGTGTAAAAGTTGCTATTTGCCATAAAATTATTATTCAAAATACTTACTGCCCCGCCTGTACCGGTTGCACTAAAATGGCTAGGATTGGGAATATCAAAACCTTCTAGCCGCCACAGTAAACCACCTGGCGCATTACCTCGTATAACTATATCGTTGCGTACATCGCTCGTAAGCGACACGCCAGCATAATTAGCCGCCATACGTGCAGGGTCATTAAAACTACCTGCATAGCGGTTGGCTTCGTCCACACTAAATTGTCGTGCACTGGCAGTTGCCATTTCGTTGTTGCTTTTGGTTTTGTCGCCACCTGCTTTTATCACAACCTCATTTATTTGCACGTAACTTTCTTCTAACTCCACGTTTACAATCATCTCCTTACCCGAGTTGAGTATTACTTGCACTTTGGCGGGGGCATAACCTATATACGAAGTTACTATTTGTTGTTGCCCAAGCGGACAATTTTCTATGCGATAGTTTCCATTTACATCAGTACTTATACCAAGTATGGGCGATGTATTAGCTACAAATACTATTGCTCCTATTATGGGTTGGTGCGTGGCTGCATCTATTACCTTACCACGTACAACTTGCTGTAAGGTTTGCGCAAAGCTTTGGTATGCTATAAATACCAAAAAAAATAGCACTAATTTATTTAGTTTCATTAAAATAATCATGCATTGATTTAAAACTTTGGTAGGGTCCATCAACCAAAAATATATTTAAAAACCAAGCTGGAATACTACCTGCGGGATTGGCTAATGCCATATAAAACGCTTCGGTTTTGTTGGGAGCTACTAAGTTTATTTGCCATTGTGCAGCAAACTCTGTTATGCGTATGTAGTTTTTGTTGAGCGGAATCATGTCGGTAATTATCCCCGATGTTATTGCTATATTTTTGTTGGGTAGCCGTTTTACTTTAAACAAATACACTACTTCTCTATCGGTTACTGGCCAAGGCAAATCGTATTGTTGATGAAAGTAATAAGCGGTATCGCCATTGTTTTTGAGCAATATGGAGTATTTGCAATTGGGTAAATTTTTGGTATGCATAGCAGGAGACAACAAAAAAGCCAACAACTTATCAGGAGTGGTGTTTAATAACGTATGTGCTTTTACCGCATTTACCGCAGCTTTGGCAGGCTTTGCTGTATATATTTGTATGTTGTTTTTGTCTAACTTTTTTGTCCAAGTTAAGTTAAATTGTGCGGAACTTGTAAGTGCATTAAGAAGTATGAAAACTGCTAAACTAATTGTTGTTGTGTTCATTTTAATTTAGCTTTTTCTTCATTTTAATGATGTACTAATAAATAAAATTTAAAAAAATAATCTCTAATTTTTTATATTAACAAAGGTAGAAACTAATTTTAAAATGAGATGCTTACTCATTACGTTAATAATGTTAATATATTAATAAGTTGCTGCACAGTATGTACCTCAACATTACAACTTGGTAATGTTTTAATAATTTATCGCAAGCGTAATTCGTAATTAATACACTACTGTACTTTGTTTTATTTTACTAATAATTTTGTAGGCAACATCAAGCGCAGCATATCCATCTTCAATACTTACGGCTGGTGTAGTATTATTTACTATTGAATTATAAAAACTCAACAACTCCTCACGTATTGCGTTGGTGGGCGATACAGCAGGATTTTCAAAATAAATTTGTTTTACATTGTTACTATTTTTACTGTCCAATGTTATTGCAAACGGGTCTTGCTCTTCATAGGGTACTTCTTTAAGACGAATTAAGTTGGTAGTTTTCTCAAGGAAATCAATACTTACATAGGCGTCGTTTTGGAATATGCGTGTTTTACGCATATTTTTCATACTCATACGGCTTGCTGTTAGGTTGGCTACGCAACCATTATCAAATTCAAGGCGTGCATTAGTAATATCGGGTGTTTCACTCACTACCGACACTCCATTAGCACTTATTTTTTTTATGTTTGATTTTACTAAACTCAATACAATATCTATATCGTGTATCATCAAATCTAGCACTACAGATACGTCTGTACCACGTGGATTAAATTGTGCTAAACGGTGTGTTTCTATAAACATAGGTTGCTTGCAGTACGGAAATGCCGCTACATAAGCAGGATTAAATCGTTCTACGTGTCCTACTTGCACCATTACGTTGGCTTCTTTGGATAGGCTTAATAATTTTTTAGCCTCCTCAATAGTATTGGTTAATGGTTTTTCTATAAATACGTGCTTAGATTTTTTTATGGCTTTAGCTGCTATTTCGTAGTGCGTAACGGTTGGTGTTACTATATCTATTACATCGCATTCGTCTATTAGTTGGTCTAGATTACTGTAATACGTTACACCCAAATCGTGAGCTACATCGTGCGCATTTTTAGCATCAACGTCATAAAAACCAAGTAGTTTATACTCCGTTATTTCTTTAGCACACTTAATGTGTATTTTACCCAAATGCCCTGCTCCTACTATTCCAAGTTTCAACATTGATATACTTTTGTATTAGATTAATTTATTTATACAAATGTAAACACCTAAATAAACCAATAGCGTGTGCAAAACTTTACTTTTGCACACGCTATTGTTTACGGTAATTAATACTGTTTATATTACATCAACTAGCATACTGTTGCAACCATATCAAAGCTCGTTCTTTGGTTTTAAAGCTACGTACTGGCGATTTTAAGCGCGACAGTCGCAAAAAAACATTTACTAATAAGTGTTGCGGTTCGCTTTGTGTTATAACTGCACTTGCTAAAGTGTATTTTTTAAACAGCTTACATTTTACTAAATCTTTTACTTCTTTTTCTATATGTACTTGCTTGTTAGCCGTAATTATACAGGGAAAAACAGCATTATGAATTTTATTAATATTACGTAATTCTTCTATTATTTCAAAAAAAACTACATCGCTCAACACATTATTACAAGTAACATCTACGTGTATTATTTTATCAGCGCGAAGAGTAAGTGTAACAGCCATCTTTATTTTAAATAATTTGATATAAAATATAACAATTGTTATAAAAATATTACATAATTATGAGTAATGCAAACTAATTATCCAAAATTTACATTTTATAATTAACCTCCATATCGTTTTGGTATGATTTGAGTTGGTCTCGTAGTTGTGCCGCACCAATAAAATCGAGCTCTTTAGCCGCTTTTTCCATAGCACGACGTGTTAAATTTATTTTTTTGGTAAGTTGATCTTTGGTCATGTATTCAAATGATGATTCGGCAGCACTTACCATATTTTCGGCAGTTTCGTAGTAGGGTTTTACTTTGGCTGTTTTTGGTAAACTGCTTAGTGTAGTTTCGTCGTTTAGGTTGCTTATTTGTATTTGTGTAAGTACTGGTAACGGCTTGTGCAACGGGGTTGGCACCATATTATGGTCGGTATTGTACTGTATTTGTTTTTGTCGGCGATATTCGGTTTCGGTAATGCAGACATTCATACTTTTAGTCATTTTATCTGCATAAAATATAACCCTACCATTTACATTACGTGCTGCACGCCCTACTGTTTGGGTAAGTGAGCGGTTATTGCGCAAGAAGCCTTCTTTATCGGCATCTAATATAGCTACTAATGATACTTCGGGTAAGTCCAAACCTTCACGCAATAGGTTTACTCCTATCAATACATCAAACAAACCTTTGCGTAATTCGGCCAGTATTTGCACACGTTCTAGCGTATCTACTTCGCTGTGAACATAGCGGCAACGCACGTCCATTTTTAGTAAATATTTACACAATTCTTCTGCCATACGTTTGGTAAGTGTAGTTACAAGTACACGCTCATCTGCCTTGGCACGCAGTTCTATTTCATGTAACAAATCATCAACTTGGTTGGCCGATGGACGTACTTCTATAATAGGGTCTAACAAGCCTGTTGGACGTATAATTTGCTCCACTATTTCCCCACCTGTTTGTGTTAATTCATAATCGGCAGGAGTGGCACTTACATATATGGTTTGTTGGAGCATACTTCTAAATTCCTCAAACTTTAATGGTCTATTGTCTAATGCAGAGGGAAGTCTAAAACCATAATCCACCAAATTAATTTTGCGAGAGCGGTCGCCTCCATACATAGCGCCAATTTGCGATACAGATACGTGGCTTTCGTCTATTACCATTAAGAAATCTTTGGGAAAATAATCTAACAAACAAAACGGACGAGCGCCAGTTTTACGACCATCAAAGTAGCGAGAGTAATTTTCTACACCACTACAGTAGCCCAACTCACGCATCATTTCAAGGTCGTAGGTAACTCTATCTTCCAATCGTTTTGCCTCTAGTGGCTTACCGTTTTCGTTAAAATATTCTACCTGCTTCATCATATCATCTTGTATTTGAATAATGGCAGCTTGCATAGTTTCTTTGGTAGTCATAAATAGGCTTGCAGGGTTTATAACTGCACCTTCCATATCTTCTAACTTGCGCCCTGTGTTAGGGTCAAACATTTCTATGGCTTCTATTTCATCACCAAAAAAATAAACGCGGTAGGCGTGTCCGTCGGCTACTAAATATACATCTACAGTATCTCCTTTTACACGAAAATTACCACGCTTAAATTCTTCCTCAGTACGGCTATATAAGGCTTGCACTAGCTTGTGCAAAAACGCATTACGACTAATTATTTGCCCTACTTTTATGGTAATAACGTTGGCATAAAAATCATCAGGATTTCCCATACCATATATGCACGAAACACTCGAAACCACAATAACGTCGCGTCTGTCGCTCATAAGTGTGCTGGTAGTGCTTATACGCATTTGCTCCAGTTCGTCGTTTATGGCAAGGTCTTTTTCTATATACGTATTGGTAGTGGGTATAAATGCTTCGGGCTGATAATAATCATAATACGATACAAAATACTCCACTTTATTATTAGGAAAAAAAGCTTTAAACTCGCTGTATAACTGCGACGCAAGCGTTTTGTTATGGCTTAATATAAGTGTAGGGCGTTGGGTTTGTTGTATTACATTGGCTATGGTAAATGTTTTACCCGAGCCCGTAACGCCTAGCAATACTTGACTTTCGGTGTTGGCATTAACTCCTTCTACTAATTTTTTTATAGCTTCGGGTTGGTCGCCAGTAGGTGTATAATTGGATTGGAGTTGAAATGCTGACATAGTAAATAGTGTATTTATTTTTTACAAAAATAAGGTTAATAGCCATACATAGCACTAATTTTTTACTGCTCATTTTAAGGTGGATAATAGAATAGCAGATAAAATACTTAGTAAATTAACTAAATAACAGACCTAGAAAAAAATTGAATTTTAATCACCTAACGAATAAGTAAAAATTAAAAATGTAGCACAGTGTTGCATTTATGAATTGAATACACCCTAGTTTAACTTCAAAAAACATAATTAGACAATTTGTAGTTATTGACAAACTTTTTCAAAAGAAAATTTATAGATTTAAAAACATAACACCTACTAAAAAAAAATCAAAATCTATTTTAAAGTATATACAAATACAATCACAAAACACTAGTAATGATTGATGTTGATAGATGTTCGTAATAACTTTACTTACTCATACTGGCTTTAATAAAACTACTAAACAAAGGGTGTGGTTGCTCTACCGTACTCTTATATTCTGGGTGATATTGCACACCTACAAACCATTTGTGAGTAGGTATTTCTACTATTTCCACTAAGTTGTTGGTAGGGTTTACACCCGTACACAGCATACCTGCTTGCTGATATTGTGTACGATAAGCATCATTAAATTCGTAACGATGGCGGTGGCGTTCAGTAATATTAGTAGTATTGTAAGCAGTGTGTGCATTAGTGTTTGGTGTAATAGTACACTCATAACTGCCCAAGCGCATAGTGCCCCCCTTATTGGTTATTTTTTTTTGCTCCTCCATCATATCTATAACGGGGTGCTGTGTGTTTTTATTCATTTCTGATGAATGTGCATCATGCAAACCGAGCACATTACGTGCATATTCTATTACAGCACATTGCATACCCAAGCATATTCCAAAAAACGGTATATTATTTTCTCTCGCATATTGCACTGCATTTATTTTACCTTCTATACCTCTATCACCAAAGCCTGGTGCTACTAATATACCATGTAAACCTTGCAATGTTTTGTTGGTAATAGTAGCATCGGTTAGGGCTTCGCTGTGTATCCATTGTAAATCTACTTGGCAATGGTTAGCAGCCCCTGCATGTATAAATGCTTCCGCTATAGATTTATAGGCATCTTTTAATTCAACATACTTACCTACTAAGCCTATTTTTACTACGTTATTAGGGTTTTTATGGTTGTGCAAAAATTGTTTCCATGCCGTCATATCTAACTCTTGTCGGCTTGGCATATTTAGTTTACTCAATACTACTTTATCCAATCCTTCTTCTAACATAAGCATTGGCACATCGTATATGGTGCTGGCGTCCATGCTTTCTATTACTGCATCAGGGCTAACGTTACAAAACTGTGCTATCTTGCGGCGGAGTTCTTTGGGTAAATATTTTTCGGTACGGCATACTAATATATCTGGTTGCACACCGTATTCTAATAGCATTTTTACACTGTGTTGTGTAGGTTTAGTTTTAAGTTCGCCTGCTGCTGCTAAGTAAGGTACAAGAGTTAAATGTATGCATAAGCAGTTGTTGCCAAGCTCCCAGCGCAACTGTCGTATAGATTCTATGTACGGCAAAGATTCTATATCGCCTACTGTACCTCCAATTTCGGTAATTACAAAATCATAATTACCATCTTTACCAAGGCGAAATATACTGTCTTTAATTTCATCAGTAATATGTGGTACCACTTGTACGGTTTTGCCCAAATATACCCCTTTGCGCTCTTTGCTTATTACCGATTGATAAATGCGTCCTGTAGTAATGTTGTTTGCCTGCGATGTAGGTACATTAAGGAAACGTTCGTAGTGTCCGAGATCAAGGTCGGTTTCTGCACCATCATCGGTTACGTAACATTCGCCGTGTTCGTATGGGTTGAGTGTTCCTGGATCAATGTTTATGTAAGGATCTAACTTTTGTATTGTTACTTTAAAACCACGTGCCTGTAGTAACTTAGCCAATGAGGCCGATATAATTCCTTTTCCTAACGACGAGGTTACTCCGCCTGTTACAAATATGTATTTTGTGCTTGATGCCGACATAGTAGTGGTTTTAAATAGTTTTGGCAAAATTAATAATTATAAATGTTAATTGCGAATTAAGAATTATTAATTACAACTGTTATTTACACAATTGGATAACTTATACCAACTGTATATATTTTTGTGTCCCGTTATTAAACATAATGTAACCAACTTGCTAATTCCGCCACATTGGTCGAGTTTATAGTTGCCTTAGTAACTTTAAAGGCTTCAATAAACTTTGCTACCGAGATAGTAATATGTTTTGTAAATATTTTATTACCCTGATTTATAATAGTGTAATTTCCCAAATCAACCAAGAGATTGACCTTTAAACCTACAAACTATTATTAAGCAACAAACTAGAGTTTACTAATATTTCCAAATGTTTGGTGGAATTTATACGTTTAGTAACGGCCAAGTGTTCGTATTTGTGGCAGTCGGAGCCTATAAATCGTATAATGTTTTTTTCTATTAATTTTTCGGCTACCGCTTTCATTGGTGGTCCATAATGCCCTACCAACGAGTTAGCGTTTACTTGCAAATACACGCCACGCTCCGTAAGTTCTTCGTATTTATCTAAATTGCGATGCCAGTAAGGATAACGTTCAGGGTGTGCTAATATTGGTTTGTAGCCTTTCATTTGCATATCATACACCAATTTATTTACCCCTTCGGGTTCGTTAATGTACGAGAGTTCAAACAATACATAATTATCTCCAAGAGTAAGTAATTTTTCGTTGTTGAGCTTGTGTTCAAAATCGCTATCAAAATAATATTCCGCAGCAGCCTCTAGTCGCAAATGCGCTATGGCTGGGTATTTTTGGGCTTCGGCACGTACCAGAGCTAATCCGCCTAATATTATTTCGGGCGTGTTCCGATATGCATCTCCCATAATGTGGGGCGTAGTTATAATGGTGGTATAACCCATAGCCGCAAACTCATGGAGCATAGCTATGGTATCTTCCATACTCTTAGAGCCATCGTCAATATCGGGTATTAGGTGCGAGTGCATATCAGTTGCTATTGCCGAAAACGGAATATTTATACTTGGTGTTGCACTAAATAATTTATTAAAAAACGACATGGTATTTAAGGTGTTAAATAAATAAAATTATTGGCGGTCTTCTACCTTAGTAATGTTGGTATTAGCTACATCACTTTCTACCACACCATCTCTCAAACGTATAATACGATGGGCATGCAGGGCTATATCTTCCTCGTGTGTAACCAC
>JACMRI010000040.1 GCA_014376525.1 Bacteroidia bacterium
ATCAAATATTTCATCTACATTTATTTTTACAATTTCGTAAGGCAAACCCAAGCCTGCTATAAGTTCCTTACGACGCGGCGAAGCAGAAGCTAGTAATATTTTAATATGTTGTAATGCTTGCATTTAGTGTAGAAAATAATTAATACAAAGTTATTTATTTGTGTGTAATAACTCAATAAGTAATGGCTAATATTTTTTGGTGTTAAGATGATGTTAAGTATTAATAAAACTTGAAATTTTTAAGCCGATATTTGCTTTTAATTTCTTAATTCAACAATACCATTTTAAAATTGCGGTTTTATGAGCTTTAGGAAATTTGCACTAGCAAACATTTTTAAATTAAAAAGTAGAGTTCTATTATCATTGTGGACATTAGTTTAGTGATTTTTAACAAAGTAGATAAACTCGCTTTTTAATGTGCCCTTTTGAAGCTCACATACCTCAAAGCTATTTTTAATTTTGTTAATCACAAATATGCCTTAACAACCCTACAATAATTTATAAAAAAAAATTATCAAATTTTATAAATGTGCTAAATTATTGTGCCAAAATTTTTTTTAAGTAATTGGGCTGCCTCATAAGTACTAATTATAATTGCTTGTTCGATAATGATTTATGTTAAGCTATTTTTAAGAGTTAATTTAATCAATTTTAAGATTAAAAAATGCGTTGTTAGCCTTTTCATTTTTAAATAAAATAATATGTAATTAGCTATTATGCACTATATTTGTTTCATAAAAAAATATAATTATAAGATGAATATACTAACACAATATAGTTCAATACACCGCTCTCGCTTTATTTTTAATAATTTATTAGTAATAACTACTTTTACCATTATTACTTTACTAAATTTTAACAAAGTACAAGCCCAAAACATAGGTATAAACACCGCTAACCCCGATGCCTCGTCTATATTAGATATTACCCACACCAATCGTGGCTTGCTTATACCACGCATTGTTCTTACTGCAACTAACATAGCAGCTCCAATAATAACCCCTGCGCTAAGTTTATTAGTTTATAACACCAATACAACATTAGGTGTTAACGGTGTAAAGCCAGGTTATTATTACTGGGACGGATTGCAATGGACAAGCCTTAGCACACCGCCACCTACTACTAATACACTTGCAAATACTACTAACACGCTAACATCAACCGTTAATGGCGTAATAGCCACTTCACTAGCCGTAAATACTGTAACTAATACAAGTACGACTAACAATATTACCACTACTGTAAATGGTGTAACTGCCACACCAGTACCAATTATTAATAGTTTAAGTAATAATTATACTACTACAACAGGATTATTTAACACTACTATAAATGGAGTAATTAGCGCAAACATAACGCTTCCTACAGCACAAAACATAAAAGATAGCGTAACTGCTAATGCTTGGCTACTTAAAGGAAACAATAATACTAACGGAATAACTAACTTTATTGGTACTACCAATGCACAAGATTTAGTATTTAAAACTAATGGAATTGAAAACATGCGTATACTAAATACAAGTGGTAATGTAGGTATAGGCACTACTGCTCCAGCATGGAAAATAGATGTACAAGGTGGTCGTTCTATGTTTAGTTCAAATAGTACAATTTATGCTTTAGGCGTTAGGTTCGATCCTACAACCTATCCATTTTTTATAGGGGCTAGTAATGTATTAAATACATCTGCCAACACCATAGCAGGTATGCGATCCGACTTAATATTTACTGAAGCAGGTGGCACTGAATGGATGAGAATAGTGGGTGCCAACGGTAAAGTAGGTATAAACACAAGTAGCCCTACTGAAAAGCTAGAAGTGACAGGCTCGGTAAAAATAGTAGATGGAACGCAAGGCTCGGGTAAAATGCTTACAAGCGATGCTGCAGGTAAAGGAAGTTGGGTTAAACCCACCTACAAATATCCAAATACATTTGCCAATGGTAGTTCATCAACTATAGTTAATGTACCAAGTCCTAGTGGAAGTTGGGTTATAATATCTGCCCCATTAGTTATAACAATAGGTGGCGTTTATAAAATTAAAGGCAATATCCCTATAGATATGACTCCTGGCCCTGGTAATTTTTATTATTTAGCATTACAAGATGCTAGTAATTCTAGATCATATGAACTTATTGATCTTAGACCAATTAACACAGTAATAAATAGTGTGGAGTATTTGGCCGCAGGTACATATTATATGAAAATATTAACGTCTGGATCTAGTACAGTAAATATTGGGGGTATTAATTTACTTGCAGAAGCATTGTTTTTAGAGTAAATAGTTAAATATACTATATGTAATATTGTTACGTTTAAATACGTTTTAAAATTATTCTACTATTTGTATTCAAAAAATAATTGCGCAACATATTATACCAATAAAAATAGTAGTTAAAGCCAAAAATAAAATACCGTTACTAATAACAACTTTTATTAAACTTGGATTGTTTTATTAAGGATTATAATTTTTTTCATTTACTGTTTTTTGTACAGTAGGTTCATTTCCAAAACTAACGTTTTAAACTTATAAAACAAAGTTTTATAGTTGTTGTAAGCATTGGCAGGGTTGGCAATTACAGAGTAAGTAAACTCGCAAGTTGATGTTCCGTTTTGGAGATTTTTTACCTCAAAAACTAGTTTTGGTTTTGTTGTTAACAAACACACATTTGCAATTAACCTCTGGTTATATAATTACACTTAGCGGGCGCTTACAATTTGTAAATAAAGTTGTAAATTTTAGATTAATTTCTCATCTATTTTTTTTTACCTAAAATTTGATGCAAGGTAACATAGCTACGTTGCGTGGACGAGTTTCAGATCCGCCTGTTAAAGATGTAAATCCCCATCCACCTGCTGGGTTACCACCCCCAACATCACTTATACCTACATTTCCCTCAACAATTATTTTACTTGATAGTTGATGATTATGACTTTTAAAATCATCTGTTTGAGCAGTACCAATAGCTCTACCCGCATCTACACCTCTAGCATTATCAACTCCACGTACAAACTCGCCACGTAAGTCGGGTACATTAAATGTTGTACTGCCATCTCCTACGCCATATACTGTACCTATTGCGGCAAATAGCTCTGCATAGGTGGTACGGTTTACGGCTTGTCCGTTACATTCTAAATAGCCGTTAGGTGCAATCGTATTAGCAAAGTATCCAGTACTACCTGCGGGTACACTTACACAATCCCACTTGCCACCAAAATAAATATATATTCCTTTAAGATCGGTATCTATTACTTGCAAACCATCAATTGGGCTTGCTATAGCTTTGCGTTGTATGCTTGTCATACGTGGCATAGCAAAACCAGATGAGGTACTTACTAGGTCTAAACGGGCACTTGTGGCAGGTGTGGTGGTATTAATACCAACATTAACCGCATCTATGCCCGTACCTCCCAGTACCATAGCATTACTAGCGCCTACTTTAGCGTTGTAGCCTATAGCTACAGCTTTACTAAAGCTATTCACTGTGGCATCGGCATTACTACCCAAGTAGGTGTTGTAATTGCCTGTGGTATTGGTTGCTCCCGAACTAGAACCAAGCGAACTGTTTTCATTACCCGTAGAGTTATTAAAAAGACTTTGATTACCAACAGCGGAGTTAGAAGAACCGTCGTTACGAAATAAACTTTGCGTACCCACTCCCACATTAGTTGAACCTGAAGTGTTGTAAAACAAGCTAGCATTACCCAAAGCGGTATTATTACCTCCTACTGTGTTGTAATTGAGACTAGCCTGACCAAACGCAGCATTTTGAGACCCTGTAGTATTACTCTCCATACTTGTTTCGCCAAATGCACTATTAAAATTTGCAGTAGTATTATTAACAAGACATCTTTTACCTACAGCCGTATTTTCTACTCCAGAAGTATTACTGGCTAAACTACTTTCACCAACAGCGGTATTCCACCCCCCAGTAGTATTTGAAACTAAACTATTGCGACCTAAAGCAGTATTTCTTTGTCCAGATGTATTAGATACTAATGCTGACGTACCTAATGCAGTATTATAATAACCTAAAGTAACATTAGCCAAAGCTCCGCTTCCTATGGCTGTATTTTCAGTGCCTGTAGTTGCAGGACTTAATGCTTGAACACCAAAAGAGGTATTACCCAAACTCGTGTTTAACAAACCAGATTGTACGTTGTTACGTTTAAACACTACATCTACATTATCACTTGTTCCCAAAAAGTTAGGACCTGCTACTGTACCTGCATTACCAAGTATATTCCATGCGCTTGCGGGTGCTGGTAGTGTATTTGCGTTTATCCAGGTAGGTGCTATACCAGCACCAGCACTTGTTAGCAACTGCCCTGCTGTACCTGCACTTGCATTAGGCATAAGGGCTTTGCTAAATTGTAGGTTACCTACCACGTCCAACTCTTGTGCTGGAGTTTGTGTACCTATACCTACTTTTACAGCATCTACGCCTGTACCTCCTAATACCATTGCATTGCTCGCTCCTACTTTGGCGTTGTAACCTATAGCTACTGCTTTGCTAAAGCTATTCACTGTAGCATCGGCATTACTACCCAAATAGGTATTATAATTGCCTGTGGCATTGGTTGCTCCCGAACTAGAACCTATTGCAGTATTTTCTGTACCCGTGGTGTTTCCTAAGCTTGCGTTTCCTATTGCAGTATTTGCTACCCCTACAGTGTTTAAACCCAATGCAGTAGAACCTACACCTATATTATAACTACCCGTAGTATTATTTAATAAACTTGATTCGCCCAAAGCAGTATTGGAGTTCCCTACCGTGTTGGATAACAAACTATTAGCTCCAGTAGCGGTGTTAGTTGA
>JACMRI010000002.1 GCA_014376525.1 Bacteroidia bacterium
CGCCTAGAAACTTGTATTTGTCCTATTAAATCAAACAATTTGTAACAAAGGGACTCTAATAAATCTTTGCCGAATGGTACTTTTTTTTGACTAGTAAAAACAGTTGAGGGATGCAGCATGCGCATTTTATAATCTTCAAGATAGTCACGTTTGTCATCTTGGTCAATAGTTAATGTATATATACGTGAGAAGTCTAATAATTTGCGGAAACGTGTATGGAAGTCACGCATTAGTTTACATTTTTCTTTTTCGGTTAAATGGTCATATAATTTTTTAGTAAATATTAAACTGATAAAATCAATAGATTTCGAGCCGTATACGTGATGATTAGCGTATTTATTGGCTATCTCTTCTATTTTCTCAAGTTCAGTTATTGCAATGCTTATAGGAAGAGGAACGCTCCAAGTTTCGTTTGTTACTGGGCTTGTATATTGTTCGTATTCTAATAGTTTGGAGTTTTGAGCATAGTCGGAAGTTTTGCCATTATAGAATGTGTCCATAGAAGTAAAAATTTTCCGTAATAGAGAATGTTCACGAGAGTTTTTACGGTTTAGTTTAAAATTATGATGATAATCAAAATACTGACGCCTGCAAGTTATTTCGTAACGTATAATTTTATCGGCAGTTTGTTGCAAAAAATCCACGTCAAAAATTTGTTTATTTTTTAATTTGTTTATTTTGCGATGCTCGGGAGCGTCGTCGCGAGCATATTCGGGACCTTTCAAATAAGCCTTAAAAGAATAATCATTACCAGAAACATGCATAAATGAAGTCTCATAACGCCCAGTAGGATGAGTTGAGCGTTGATAATTTCTTTTACTTTCTTTCATTAAATCAAGATAGGCAAAAGCATCGGTTTTAGTTTCAAAAATATGGTTAAAACAAAGGTCAATACGTGTAATTTCAATTTGTGTGAAATCAATTTTACATAACGGAAACTCGTTTTTAAAATACTGGTTAATCATTTTATAAAATCGATCGTAGCAATCTTTTACATGATGATCAATATTAAATTTGTCAGTTGAAAAAGTAAAATCTTTTTCATTAACGTTTTCAACCGATTGAATAATGTTTGTACCATAAATATATTTTGGTAAAGAAAACTCGGCAGTAATTTTACCATAGTTTGGGTCAAGATTGTAAATTATCTTATAGGTGCTAGAAGGGTTGTGTTTAGGTTTAGAATGGTGTTTGGCTTTGCTCCTTTCGCGCACTTCGTCCACGGTAATAGAGTATGGCAAATAAGGGCTTAAAGGGTGCTCGCTTTTGTATTCGCTTTTTCCTTTGAGCCGAAAAAGTTCGTTATATACGTCAGAGTTGGCACCTCTCCTATTAATAAAGCCAGTTGCAGTGTCCACGTCGTCGAGACAGTCGTGAATTACTAATTTAATTGTGTCTATCATTTTCCCTATTTTTAGGGAGAAATGGAGTATTTATAATGTAAAAAAGCTATTTAACAGACTATTAATTATATAACTATTATAAGTTCTAATAACAAACATAAAATTACAATAATATAAACTCTTTAGTAAAAGATTATTTTGGTTTAAAATTTAAATTAATGCAAAAATAACAAAAATTGCAACTATATTGAACATTAAAAAGTAGTTTAAATAGCTATAGTTTTCTTTTTAATCATAGATAAGCAACAAAGAATTGAAATAAATTAACATAATTCCTTTTTTAATCAACAACGCCCGCTAATAGCGGGCGTTACTGAATAATTGTATAGCGTAATTTCTTAACAATCCATATTGTGATATACCACGTTTACGTCCTCATCTTCTTCAATGCGGGCTATTAGTTTACCTACTTCTTCTATTTGTTCTTCGGTTAAGCCCTCTTTAAATGAATTAGGAAATCGTTTTAAATCGCTGTTGATGATGGTATATTTTTTACTTTCCAAAAATTTATACATTGCACCAAAATCTGCATAACCAGCGTATAATGTAATCGTTCCATCTTCTTCCTCTTCTATGCCCTCGCAACCCAAATCTATGGTTTCTAATTCTAGTTCGTCTATATCAATATTACCTTTTTCTATTTTGAATACAGAGTTACGGTCAAATATAAAATCTAGAGAGCCTTGTGTACCCAATACTCCACCTGCTTTGTTGAAATACATACGAATGTTAGCAACAGTACGCGTGGTATTATCAGTAGAAGTTTCTACATATATAGCTACTTTGTGAGGACCATACCCTTCATACGAAACTTCGGCAAATGTACTGGTATCTTTATCGGTACTTGCGCGTTTTATTGCAGAGTCTATACGCTCTCTAGGTACATTAAAACCTTTAGCATTTTGTATAACCTGGCGCAATCGTGGGTTAGATGAAACATCGGCACCGCCTGCTTTTACTGCTATTGCAATATCCTTACCGATGCGAGAAAACATTTTCGCATTCTTGTCATTACGTGCAAATATTTTGTATTTACGTTTTTCAAATACGCGTCCCATTGTGTGTAAATTTTATGATAAGTTAAATAATGTTTTGTAGTATTTATAGATAAAATAATTTTAAAAATTATATTGTTTCCAACAAGTTAAATTGTTTTTCGGCCATTAAAACTATTTCATTACCTATAGCCAAGCAAGCGGTTGCTGCTGGGCTTGGCGCATTTATAACGTGTATAGAATTTCCGTTGGCTTCTATTTTAAAATCATCAATCATATTACCATCAGTGCTTAGTGCCATGGCTCTGTTGCCTGCTCGCGACGCTATAATATCGTCCATTTCGAGGCTAGGAATAAGTGTTTGTAAGCGCTTAAGAAAATAGGCTTTGCTAAATGCGCCACGATATTCATCTAAACCAAAGCGCCAATGTTTGGCAAAAAATTTCCACGTACCTTTAAAACTTAGCGCTTGCAAGGTATCACGTAAACTAAAGTCTGTTTTTTTATATCCCTCTCTATCAAACACAAATACCGCATTGGGGCCACATTCTACGCCGCCGTGTATCATACGTGTAAAGTGTACACCTAAAAACGGGAATTCTGGATTGGGTACTGGGTATATTAAATTTTTAACCTTACTCATACCTTTGGCGGTAAGGTCGTAATAATCTCCTCTAAAGCCCACTATTGCTGCATCCGATGGATTGCCTTCTTTTTTCGCAACTCTATCGGCCTGCAAACCAGCGCACGATATAATGTGCTTGCCACTAAACAAGCCACGAGATGTAGTTACGGTTATAGAACCATTGGGGCGTGTTAAAAAATCTTTGGCTTCAGTTTTTAAAAACACTTTACTGCCATTAAATTTTTCCTCAATCAAATTTTTCAATACAATGCAAAGTCCTGCATAATCAATAATACCAGTGCACCCTACCCATATACCTGCTATACCCTCTGCACTTGGTTCTATTTCTTTAATTCGTTTTTGGTCTATCAATTCCAAATCCTCTACACCGTTGGCTACGCCATTAGCGTAAACTTTTTGCATGTGAGGCAATTCGCTTTCGTGGGTGGCAACAATTATTTTTCCACAAATGTCGTGGGCTACATTGTGTGCTTTTGCAAATGCTACTAACTCTCGTCGTCCATCCACACATAGTTTGGCTTTGTACGACCCAGGCTTATAGTATATGCCAGAGTGAATAACTCCCGAGTTGCGCCCTGTTTGGTGTTTGGATACTTCGTTTTCTTTTTCGAGTACAGCTATTTTTAAGTGTGGATATTTTAAATTTAGCTTGTAAGCCGTAGCTAATCCTACACAACCACCACCTATTACAAGCACATCAAATGTATTTTCCATAAATTTATATTTTATATGATTGCGAAATTAATTAATTATTGGCAGTTGTTGCGGATATTTTCGCATAATTTATTTACATATAATATCAACTAAAAAGTATTTACAAATAACCCTATATTAATTTTACTTTTGAACGCAATTACAAATTATTAAATATATATTTTTAGTAAATTATATGAACTCAAATACACGTGTAGTAGTTACAGGCATGGGCGCTGTAACTCCAATAGGCAACAGTGTTAACAGTTACTGGAACAGTTTATTAGCAGGTAAAAGTGGTTCGGTTCCTATTACCAAATTTGACGCATCATTATTTAAAACACAATTTGCTTGCGAACTTCAAGATTTTAAAATAGAAAATTATTTAGATAAAAAAGAATTTCGTAAGCTAGACCCCTTTGTACACTATGCCATAGCCGCTACAGATGAAGCTATAGCGCAAGCTGGTTTATCATCAAGCGAAATTAATTACAACAAGGTAGGCGTAATTTGGGCAAGCGGAAATGGTGGTATTACTACCTTTGAAGAGCAAATGATAGAATTTGCGCAAGGCAATGGCTCACCTCGTTTTAATCCGTTTTTTATACCACGTATATTGGTAGATATTGCAGCTGGTCATATAAGTATGCGCCATGGTTTTAGAGGTGTAAATTATTGCCCAGTATCTGCTTGCGCTAGTTCCAACACTGCTATTATAGATGCTATGAATTATATCAAATTGGGCTATGCCAATGTAATAATAGCAGGCGGTAGCGAAGCACCTATTACCCGTGCCGCTATAGGTGGTTTTGGCGCTATGAAGGCATTAAGTACCAATAACGAAAACTACATAAGCGCGTCTCGTCCGTTTGACGCCACTCGCGACGGATTTGTGATGGGTGAAGGAGCAGGTGCGTTAGTGCTCGAAAACTACGAACATGCCATTGCTCGTGGTGCTACAATACTTGCCGAAGTATGTGGCGGAGGTATGAGTGCTGATGCTTATCATTTAACATCAACCCACCCAGATGGCTTAGGCGCACGCCTTGCTATGGAACAGGCTTGCGAGCTGGCACACATTACTAATACACAACTTAATTATATAAATATGCACGCCACAAGCACGCCAGTAGGCGATTTGAGCGAACTAAACGCCGTAACCACTTTTATGGGTAATGCTGTTGCAAACGTAAATATAGGCGCTACCAAAAGTATGACAGGACATTTGCTTGGCGCATCGGGTGCAATAGAGGCTGTAGCCTGCGTGTTAGCAGTAATGCACAATGTTGTGCCTCCAACTATTAATGTAACCGAACTGGACCAAGCCATTAATAATGTGTTAAATTTTACATTACACGCTGCACTACACAAAACTATAAATTATGCCATGAGCAATAATTTTGGTTTTGGCGGACACAATGCCAGCGTGATATTTGGTAAAGTTTAATAGGAATAAATTATAATTTAAACTAATGAGTACCACCAACAATAAGAAATATTACAGTGATTTTTTGCAACTACACGCCATTGTACTTATATGGGGTTTTACTGCCGTAATTGGCGCTATTATTACACTTAAAGCCTACGATTTAGTGTGGCTACGTATGGGTATAACTACTATTATTATAGCTACTTATGCTTTAATAACTAAACAATCGCTCAGGATTGATGTGGTGGGCGTGCGCAAAACAGTAGGTACAGGTGTACTTATAGCCTTGCACTGGATATGTTTTTATCAAGCTATAAAATCAAGTAACGTATCGGTAACACTGGCTGTGTTTAGCACGGCATCGTTTTTTATGAGTATAATGGAACCTATTTATTACAAGCGCAAAATTATAGTGTACGAGGTTATACTGGGGCTTATAATAATTGGTGTATTACTATTTTTATTTAGAATAGAAGAAAAATATTTAACAGGTATTTTATACTCTTTAGGAGCTTCGTTTTTGTCAGTATTATTTACACTTAGCAATGGTCGCTTAGCTAAAATATACACGCCTGTAGTAGTTAGTTTTTACGAAATGTTGGCAGGAGTGCTGTTTTTGTTTTTGTTTTTATTGGTTATTCAATATCCGTTTGTACCGCTTGGTACTATTAGCACACACGATTGGTATTGGATGTTGTTTTTTTGTGGCGTTTGCACCGCATTACCATTTATACGCGTTACTGGACTTATGCAAACTATATCGCCTTACACCATTGTACTATCTGTAAATTTAGAACCTGTGTATGGTATAGTTTTAGCCTATTTTTTTTTGGACGAGGGCAATGCCATGACCACACAGTTTTATATAGGTGCAGGTATTATTTTTCTTACAGTATTAGCCAACGGAATACTCAAAAATAAATTTCCTACACCAACTGTAACTTAAACTATAGAAAGGAATTGTGTTTAAATGTTAAGCTGAATGTGTAATATTTGTTCTTTGGTTTAGCTTAGCTATAATAAAAAAATATACACTAGAAAATATTAAAATTACAAACTACTTTTTCTGTAATAATTCTATTGATTTTTTAAGTTCGTCTATTTGTTTTTGTTGGTTCATATTTTGAGCGTTAAGTTCTTTTACCGCATTTATTAATAAAAATGTGTAAGCTTGACTATTTACCTCGCGTAAGTCTTTTATATCCTTGTAATCTTTTTTGTTTACCATGTATGGTGCAAGTATTTCTAACTCTTGGGCAACTATCCCTATTTGTTGGTCTTTAGTGTTAAATGGTGCATTTGCATTGTACGTAAAACGAACTGGACGTATTTTGTTTATGACGTTAAGTCCATCAGTAAATTCGCTATTAACAGTTTTTACACGCAAATCAGAAAATATACTCCAAGCACCTGTAGTATTATTTGCAGCACCATTCACACTTAGCGATGCAGTGGGTGCAGTAGTTCCAATACCTACAGCTCCTGCAAAATAACTTGGGGCTGAACCATCAGCTGCATATAAACTCCATTTGTTTATACCACTTACAGTAGAAATTAATACACCGTAACCATTATTTATAGTTCCAGTCCCAATATTTGTTACATAAAATACTCCTCCGGAGGCATTATTCAGAATACCAGTTCCTGCGTGTGATGCATCGTTGGTTGATCCTGTTACACCTTCTACATTACCCGTCTGACCAGCATAAATACTTATACGATTAACTGCTCCATAGTGTGTACCTGTAAAGTTAAAAGCTGAACCCAACTCAACAACACTCCA
>JACMRI010000041.1 GCA_014376525.1 Bacteroidia bacterium
TAATTCCTATAATTCTCCCTCTAGTTCGCAATCAAATTGTTTAGCAAAATAGTGCTGAAATTTTTGTTGTATTTCTAGCATTGGTACTTCGTACCCTAATTCTTTTTGCATAGAAGTTACTTGCTTATCTTTAATGCCACAAGGTATTATGTAATTAAAATAATTTAGGTCGGTGTTTACGTTCAGGGCTATGCCGTGCATAGTTACCCAACGGCTGCAACGCACGCCCATAGCACATATCTTGCGTGCTTTAATAGGTTCGTGAGCATCTATCCACACGCCAGTAAAGCCAATGTAACGTCCCGCTATTATGTTATAATCAGCAAGTACTGCTATTACTACATCTTCCAAAAAGCGTAAGTATTTATGTATATCTGTAAAAAAATTATCAAGGTCAAGTATTGGATATACCACCATTTGTTGTGGTCCATGGTAGGTAATATCTCCACCTCTGTTTATTTTATAAAATGTAGCATTTATACTTTTCAAAAAATCTTGGCTCGCTAATAAATATTCCAAATTTCCCGATTTACCCAAGGTATATACGTGCGGATGCTCTACAAATAATAAGTGGTTTGGTGTAGCTTCTTGTGCTTCGTTTTGGTGTGCGCGGTTATGTGTTTTTATGGATACAGTAGCTTGCAACAATTGTTCTTGATAGTCCCACGCCTTAGGGTAATCCATTAATCCAAGTTGTTGTACACGTACTTTTTTATTCACAGCAAGAACTTGTTTAAATTTTAAATTATAGAATTATCATAAGGTAATTTTTAAATGAAATGAAGTAATATCTTACATTTAAAAATATTAATTTTAATCAAAAAACCTAGTTGAAAAATATTCATAATAAAATAATTAGAAGAAATTTAAACAGGTTAAATGTGGTTATTAATTATTAGCTAAATGCCCTTTAAGTTGGTTAATGATATCAATATTCATTGCATCAACCTCATTTAATTCGGATAGAATAATGCTTATCCAATCGCCAAGGTGTATGTGATAAAATATGCGTTGCAAGTCGGTAGTACCTTTGCTATTTATTTCAATTATGGCATGTGCATATTTTTCAAATACAGGCTTACATATACTGTAACGAATGTTGTTTCGCTCGTAGTCGTTGTCGTTTCTAAATAGTATTACCACTGCATCATCATGTACATTTGCCCAGCCTACCAGTTCGTTGTGGTTCATTTCGGGTATTACATGATGCCAGCAAAGCATTTTGGAATTCTCATTTAATTGTTGACGAAAGCGGATTACTACACCTTCATTACTCATAGTATATATAATAGGTAAACGCTTGTATAGCATAGCTCCTGCGGCTTTGGCTACAGTTAATATGTTTTCGTGTTCAGTATTTAATAAATGTATACTATTGGTAAGCTCTTCGTTAATATTTATTGTAGCAATGTTAAAAAAGCTACTTACTTGCAGTAACTGAGTTAGCGAGTAGCCTAAGCAAGAACGTGGTGGCATACCCCCTGGCAGTTGTATATTATCTAGTTTATGTTGTTGTGCAAATTCAATTAATTTCCCACCACTGCTTATTATTACCACTTTAGCACCTTTAGCATAGGCAGTTTGCATTGTCATTACAGTTTCTTCGGTGTTTCCACTGTAGGAGCATGCTATAAATAATGTGCTTTTACCAATGCTTGCAGGGCAGGTGTAGCTTTTTATAACCGTTATGGGCAATTCGCTTTTATCTAATAAATATCCTTGCAATATAGTTGCGCCTATACCCGATCCGCCTAAACCCGCTATTATTACATTAGTTATAGCAACGGTGGGTTGAGTTAGTTGTGCGTTATTAGCAATGATAAGTGCTTCTTGTAGTTGGTTAGGGAAATTATGTATTAATGATTTCATTATTTGTAAACGTGCAAATGAGTTTTTTTAAATTATTAAAATTATTTATAAAAATAGTATTTTATTTGAGCTTTTACTACTATTTTAAGGTTAAAAAAGTGCTAAATATTATGCGTATTTAGTGGTGCTATTTCAATGATTGTTTATATATTGAGCCAATTAATTAACACAACCAAACATCTATTTGGCGCAAGCTAGCATGAATATATTTACCCGTATAATTTTTATTAATGTGCTATACCTTTTAGGGTTCAATACCTTGGTATATGCACAAAGTAAAAGAGTAGATAAATTAATAGCTACGCAAAATTATATAGATGCTATAAAAATATTAAGTGTAAAAGCCCGTAAAAACCCTCCTTTATTATTACAATTAGCCGACTGTCAGCAAAAAACTCGCCAGTATCAAGAGGCCGAAACTACCTTACGCAAATATTTTGATGTGGAAAAATTACCAACATCGGCTTCACATTTGCAATATGCGCAAGTATTATTGGTAAATAAAAAATATACTGAAGCTAAAGAGCAGTTAGAAAAATACCAACTTAAAAACCCTAACGATAACAAATCATCACGCTTGCTAAAAGCCTGCGACGATGTAAACGTGTGGTACAATTTGCCGCAAAAATATGTTGTCAAAAATCAGTTAGATATGAACTCGCCTTTTAGCGATTTTTGTGCTGTGGAATATAAAGATGATGTAGTATTTGTAACCGAACGCAACGAAGATATAGTAGGAGGTAACACATTTGCATGGACTAAAAACCCTTACACAAGTATAGTATTAGCCAAAGCCAAAAAGCGAAAAGACACTACTATGTACAAGCCAAACGGCATATTTAGTAATAAATTGGTGGGCGAATACAATACTGGGCCTGTAACTTTTAACAAAGATTATAAGGAGGTATATTTTAATAGAGTACAAAACTTAACTACTAAACGTAACAAGCTAGTTACATCCAAAATATACAGTGCAACATACGAAAACGGCACTTGGAAAAACGAAAAATCGTTTCCTGCCAACAATGATTACTACTCGCTTATGCACCCCACAATTAGCAAAGATGGTAAGCGTATTTATTTTGCAAGCGACATGGCAGGTGGCTTTGGCGGTTATGATATTTACTACTGCGACCGCATAGGTACTAATGCTTGGGGTAAGCCCAAAAACCTAGGTGCTGAGGTTAATACTGCATTTAATGAAGTGTTTCCGCACGTGGTTGATAATGGTATGTTGTACTTTTCGTCAAACGGATTGGGTGGTTATGGTGGTTTAGATGTGTTTTCGAGCGTGCAATTGTTGGGTAAATGGACTACCCCTATCAATCAAAAAGCACCATTAAATAGTAGTAATGATGATTTTGGTTTAACTTTTAAACGAGATAATGTTACTGGTTATTTTGCTTCAAACAGAAGTAGTGGCAAAGGAAGCGACGACATTTATTCATTTACCATTAACAAAGAAATTATAAATATAAGTGGTGCGTTAGTAGAAAACAAAGATACCACCAAACGCTTACCAAACGTGGATGTAGCACTTATTGATAACAAAGGAAAAATAATACAAGTAGCCAAAACCAAAGATGATGGTTCGTTTTTATTTGAAAACGTAAACAGCGATAATTACAGCGTTATTAAAATAGATAAGAACCAAGAAGTACTGCGTTTTAAAAAGCAACTGTCTATAGTAAATGATAGCAACCAAATAGTAAGTACCACTAACTTGGGCAAAGATGGTTTTGAATTTAACTATATTAAAACCGATAAAACGATTTATACTGATATAGACGAGGGAGACAACATAGCATTAATAAGTAAAAGTTTTGAAGGGTTTTTGTACAGAGGATCGGATAGTACACAAAGTGTAGATGGAGTGTTGGTAAGTTTGCTTAATGCAAATAAAAAGTTGGTACAAAGCCACATTACCCAAAGCGAAGGTAAGTTTGTACTAAAAAATATGCGAAACGTATCAGCCTATATATTTATTGTAGATAGTAGTAAAAGTATTGCGCAGGAAACATTATTGTTAGTGAAAAATAAAGCTGGAGCAGTTGTTTACCGTATAGTAAGAGATGTAGAGGGCTTTACATTTAGAATGATTGCTACTGATAAAACCTTTTATGATATGCTATCTGACGAAGACGAAAGCCATATAAAAGTGAATTTAAAAGGAAAATTAAAATCGGGCGATGGCGATAATAGCCCCATACCCAATGCTACAGTACGTATAATGAATGATAAGCAAGAGGTAATACAAACAACCAAAACCGACAGCTTAGGCAATTTTAAATTTAACAAAATAGCAGGCGATAAAAACTATTATTTATCAACAGATGAAGATGACCCTGCTCTTGTAAACATTAAAAAAGCCGTAATACAAAACGAAAACGGAAAAGAACTGTATAGCGCAACTAAAAGCGACAATGGCAAGTTTAAATTTAATATGCTTGCGTATGATAAAACACGCTACACAATGTTGGAAGATATTGATGATACAGAGTTACGTGTAAAAGTAAAAGGGCAATTAAAATCGGACTTGGGCGAGGTAATACCTAACGCA
>JACMRI010000042.1 GCA_014376525.1 Bacteroidia bacterium
GCACAACAATTAGGTAGCGATTGTGCTTTTTTTATTGCTAATACGCCTGCTTACGCAACACAACGCGGCGAAGTGCTTACACCTATTAAGCTTAATTTGGGCGGATATTATTTAGTATTAGTAAAACCCAACATACATGTAAGTACATCGCAAGCCTACGCAGGTGTAAGTCCCAAGCCAGTGGCAGTGCCTCTAACTACATTAATACAACAACCTATAGAGCAATGGAGAGATAGTATTACTAACGATTTTGAATCATCTATATTTGCGACACACCCAATACTTAGTGAAATTAAAAAGCAACTATACATGCAAGGCGCAACGTATGCAGCCATGAGTGGGAGTGGTGCTACAGTGTATGGCTTGTTTAAAAAAGAGGTAGATTTAGAACACTTATTTGCACCTCATTATTATTATGCCACTACATTATGAAACAACTATTAACACTATTTATTTTAATATTTACCCAAAATTATACCGTCAAATCTCAAACTATGAACACCACCAACGAAGCATTAATAGAGCAGTTTTATACTGCATTTGCACAACTTAATGCCGAAACTATGGTAGCTTGCTATGATGATAACATAATTTTTGAAGACCCCGCCTTTGGGGTATTGCATGGCAACGATGCCAAAAATATGTGGCGAATGCTTACTGCAAACAACAAAATACAACTTAAAGTAACTTTTGATTGTGTAAACGCTAACGATAGTACAGGAAGTGCCAACTGGACAGCCCACTACTTATTTAGTAAAACAGGGCGTAAGGTTACTAACCGAATATCAGCCAAATTTGAATTTAAAAATGGCAAAATAACAAAACATACCGATAGCTTTAATTTTTGGTTGTGGTCGCGCCAAGCACTTGGTTTTGCAGGTTATGCACTGGGTTGGACTCCGTTTTTAAAACATAAAGTACAACAAAACACTAAAGCATTGTTAAATACATATTCTACTAAATAAAATAGTGAACAAAAAGGTAGTAAGCATCAATTACTAATAAAAAATTACGATTAAAAAACGCAATTTTTTATTAAACAAAAACAGTAGTATAAATAATTGCAATTATTTATTTAAAAAAAGTTATTTTTATCCAAAATAAAAAAATAAAAAAAATGATTAAACGTAATCACACTATAGCTACAGCAGCTATACTTTCGTTGGCAATAGTAGCAGGTTGTATAAAAGCTAAGCACGATTTAGATAATTTGGACGGTAGTGCTTGGAGCCCAGAAGTAGGTGCGCCGCTTGTAAATTCTGACATTAGTATTAATGATATTATACTAGCGAGCGATAAAAACGGAGTTATAAACGTAGATGCAAACAAATTTTGTACGCTTGTATACGAAGGCAATTTGTTTTCTAAAACAGCCGAAAATGTGTTTTTACCCGATTATTCGTTAGACTCTGCTCAAGCAACTATTGACGCATTTACGGCAACAGCTATAAATGCGTTACCAGTAGGTCAAACTTATACCTATAGCACCACGCAAATAATAAATTTAGATATTAAAGATAAAGATGCTTCACAAGCACAAAGTATTAAGCTAGATAAAATATGGTACAAAAAAGGCTTAATATATATAATTGCAAAATGTACTACACCACAAAGCGTAGTAATAGATATAGAAATGCCCAATACTAATGTAATAGGCACAACCACTACATTAAAAGGCACTATAAACCTGCCTTACACTGGTGGTAATGTTACACGTTATGCAGCTGTTACACTTAACTTAAGCCAATACGAAACTGACTTAACTTTAGGTAATACCACTACTAACAAATACCCTATAAAATATACCTACAAAATAACCAAAACAAGTAGCTCTACCATAGCGGGCGAGTACATGCGTATGAGACCAGAAGTATCGAGCCAAGAGTTTAAACGTATCATAGGAGATGTTGGACAGCGTTCGCTATCGCCGTTTAAAGATACTGTTGATGTAAGTTTGTTTAACAACTCGGTAAATGGAACGTTTTATATTAAAAATCCAAGTATAGATTTGAACATTACTAACTCGTTTGGTGTACCAATAGATGTAAACTTTGATACGCTTGCTGGTTATTTCAAAAACGAAAATCCTAAATTAAACCTTGTAAGTATTCCTGCTGCATTTAGTCCATTGTCTATACTTGCGCCTAATTATAGTGCGTCGTCGTTAAGTCCTGTTGATGCTATTACACCCACAGCCACATTAAGCGGTGCTAACACAGGCGGAACTATTCAAACTATTATGGATAAAAAACCTAAACAGTTTGTGTATAAAGTACGTTCACAAACTAACCCTGGTGGTGTACCGTCAAACAAAAATGTGATATTTGATAACAGTAAATTTGCTGTAGATTTTAAACTAAACTTACCGCTAGAGGGTTATGCTAATAACTTTTTGTTTTCTGATACCAGTAAATTTGAAATAGGCAACCTACCTGAAAATATAGAACGCGTTACACTACGTACCTTTATTCGTAATGGTTTTCCGTTAGGCGCTACTATACAATTATATTTTTTGGATAATAATAACGTAACAAAAGATTCGTTAATTACTGATGGCAATACTGTATTTTTATCAGCAGCACCAGTAGGTGCAGATGGACGTGTAACTACACCTACCGCATTAACCCGCGATTATGTAATAGAACGTGTACGAGTAGCCAAATTAACAAACGTAACCAAAGTAGTGGTACGTGCAAGTACCAGCACTACCAACGCTCCTAACACTAACGTAAAGATATATAGCGACTATCGTATAGCACTTAAACTAGGAGTAATAGCCAAAATTAATTACGTAATTAAGTAAGATTGCTGAAGTGTTGTTTTTGTATTATGGATATTTTTTACAATAAATTGAACTATTAATTATTGTAGAATAAATGCTTACCACCAACTATACTACTTTTATGAATAGTACCATAGCGTATACCAGCAGTGGTAAAGGGCGCTGTATAGTGCTGCTACATGGCTTTATGGAAAGCAGCAGTATATGGACTACATACGTAACCGAACTTAGCAAAACTTACCGAGTAGTATGTATAGATATGCCGGGGCATGGCAGTAGCGATTGCTTGGGATATATACATAGTATGGAACTTATGGCCGATGCTGTAAATGCGGTGTTGCAAGATTTACGATTGATACGTTTTTTTATAATAGGGCATAGTATGGGTGGTTATGTAGCATTGGCTTACGCTGAGAAATATCCCAAAAAAATAAAGGGTATTTGTTTGTTTCACAGTACAGCATCGGCAGATAGTGAGGAGCGAAAACTAGGCAGAGATAAAGCTTTAAACTTAGTAAAACAAAACCACAAAAAATTTGTAAGTAGTGTTATACCATTATGGTTTGCTAAGGATACAAGAGATAAATACACCGCCGAAATAGAAATCTTACGCCAACAAGCCCTAACTATGCCCAAGCAAGGATTAGCAGCGGCATTGGAGGGTATGAAAATACGAGTAGATAGAGAAATGGTGTTGAAGTTTTCGTCGTTTAGGGTGTTTTATATTATTGGTAAAAAAGATGAAACCATACCTTATGAGCAGGTAAAAACCCAAACTACATTACCTAACGATTGTGAGTACTTAATATTAAACAATGCAGGACACATGGGTTTTATAGAAGAGCGTGCTATGTGTTTAAAATACATAAAATCGTATGCACGTAAGGCATTTAAATAATAATTAATAATAATAATACTATCCACCAAAGTGTTTATTCGCATTCAATTTATAATTTTACTATTTATTGTAGCTATTGGTAATAGTAGTGCACAGACTACTGCGCTAGAAACCTTGCGTGAATATGTGAAAATAAAAAGTGTAACAGGTAACGAAAAGCCAGCAGGCGAATATATGCTAAAGCAATGTGAGAGTAAGGGTTTACACACCTACATATTTAGCAATACTGACTCTAGTTATAATTTTAGTGCGTCGTTGTATCCATTATCAATGGGCTTGCCCAATATTATATTACTAAGCCATATAGATGTAGTACCTGTTGCAGAAAGAGGGAGTTGGAAACACGATGCTTTTGCAGCCACTATTGATGAAGACACCTTATATGGGCGCGGAGTTATTGATACCAAAGGAATGGCGGTGATGCAGCTATTTGCATTGCAACGCATAAAAGACTCGTTACAATTAACTAACTCGCAGTTTAATGTTACATTATTATTTTTATCGGGCGAGGAAACAGGTGGGCAAAACGGTGGTGCAAAAATAATACAACCACAAATTTTAGACTTGTTAAAACCTATGGTAGTAATAGGCGAAGGCGGTGGCGGCATGAAAAATGTAATACCTGGTAAACCTAACGAATTGTGTTTTTTTGTGTCTATAGCCGAGAAACAAAGTTTGTGGCTTAAGTTAGAAAGTCATGTAAAATCGTATGGGCATGGCGCTGTGCCTAGCTCCAAAAATGCCAACAGACTTTTACTCAAAGCTATTTCAAAAATAGATAATACTAGCGAAAAATATCAGTTTGATAAAACTGCCAAACGTACTTTTCATGAAATTGGCAATGTACTTGGGGGTTACAAGGGCTTTGTACTAAAGCACTTAAACTGGTGGGTACTTAAGCCCTTGCGGGGTAAAGTATTGAATGATAACGCAATACTCAAGGTGCTTGTTACTAATGGTTTTCAGCTTACGCAAATACAAAATCCGCCAGCTAAAGTAAACCAAGTAGCACAAGTAGCCACTGCGTTTTACGATTGTAGATTGTTGCCACGCAAAATGCAAAAACCAATATTCTTAAAATTTTTATTCGGAATAGTAGATCCTCGCATTAAAATAACAGTACTTAACGAATCGCCCGACGCCCTGCCTACCAAGCTCGACAACCATTTTACTAACCTTAGTTTAGCTATACTTACACAGTTTCCTACGGCGCACATTATACCCGTAATGTTGCCCGCTACGAGCGACAATAGCTACTTTAGAAGCGTGGATATACCAGCCTACGGTACGTTACCATTTATACTATCTAACGATATGGCAGAGAGCGTACATGCTGATAATGAAAAGTTACCCCTACACGCTATTGACGATGGCATAGCTATTTATTACCACTTTTTATTGAGTTATTTAAACCACGTTAAGTAACCAAAGTGCTGTATATTTATACACAAATAAAAACACAGTAGTACGCCATAATATGTTAAAACGATTTGTAATTACAGGAGGTCCAGGGTTTGGTAAAACCACTATTATCAACCGCTTAGAGGCAATGGGCTATAATTGCTTTCATGAATTTTCGCGGTCGTTAAAATTAGAAGAGGCCAAAAAATTAGGAGGTTCTATATCGTGGACAAAATTAGACGAACGCTCGCAAGATGATTTTAGTTTGAAAGTATGTAAGCGTCGTATAGAACACTATTTGGCTGCACCAATAGATGAATTGAGTTTTTATGACAGAGGAATACCTGACGTTGTAGCGTACTTAAAAATGGCAAAGCAACCTATATCATCGTTTTATAACGAGATAATAAATAGCCATAAATACGAGACTAAATTATTTATGACTCCACCTTGGCAACAAATATTTAGAAACGACAACGAACGTATTGAAAGTTATGATGAAGCTGTGGTAGCACACCGCCACTTGCTACACACTTACCAAGAGTTAGGTTACACCACTCTTGATATACCTTGTATAAACGTAGAGGGGCGCATACAGTTTATAATAGACGAAATAAATAAACAATAGCGGTTGATGATTAAGATTATACTGGATAAAGCAGGACGAAGGTTTAACAACGATTGGATATTTAAAAATATATGCTGCGAATTTGTGCAGGGTAACATTTATGGAATTATTGGTAATAACGGTAGCGGAAAATCTACTTTGTTACAGGTACTTACCTCGCAACTTATGGTAAGTGAGGGTGCATGTACATTTATACAAAATAACAAACCGTATGATAGCGACCAATGGCACAATAACTATTCGTTTGCGTCGCCCTATTTGCAACTGTTTGAGGAGTATTCGCTCACCGAACTACTTACGCTTCATAACGCTGTAAAACCTTTTTACGCACATTTATCGGTATCCATTATTACAGAAAAGTTAAACTTAACAAAGCAACGAAACAAAGCTATACGGTACTATAGCAGTGGCATGAAACAGCGAGTAAAACTAGCCTTGGCGCTTTATAGCAACACGCCAGTACTGTTGCTAGATGAGCCAACATCTAACCTCGATGCACAAAACACAACGTGGTTTCAACAACAGTTGCAAGAGTACAGTGCCAACCGATTAGTAGTAATAGCGAGCAACTCTATAGATACCGAGCTTTTTTTGTGCACCCGAATTATTAATATTAATGAATATAAAAATTAATAATTTAAATCTAATTAAACTAACCAATGAACATACGCATACTTATACTCAACGGTCCTAACCTTAACTTATTAGGCACGCGCGAACCCCAAGTGTATGGTAACACTACCTTTGAGGTTTTTTTGTTTACACTTAAAACTACTTATCCTAATGTAGACTTTACATACGTTCAAACTAATGTGGAGGGCGAGTTGATAAACGCATTACACAATGCCATTAATAGCGTTGATGCCGTGCTTATAAACCCAGGTGGATATTCGCATACGTCCGTATCTATTGCTGATGCTATAAGTGCTATATCAATTCCTGTATTAGAAATACACATAAGCAATATACATGCTCGTGAGGACTATAGACATAATACAGTTACAGGAAGTAAGTGCATAGGTGTTATAAGTGGCTTGGGGCTTAAGGGTTATGCCTTGGGAGTAGAGTATTTGTTAAATTTAGAATCTTAATTAGTTCAAAAAAAACAATGAAATATTACTTTAAACATTTACGCAATTTAGTACTTATTCTACTTTGTGTAATAGCAACCACTGGCTATGCACAACAAGCTAAATTATCATTAGAGGATTTATTTACCTCAACTACTCTAACTAAAAATCTAAGTACAGATATGAAAGCGTATTACAACAACTTGTTGTACACGCAACTTATACATCGAAATGATGCTGCGCAGTACCAACGTTATATAACCACATTTAAAAACAATGCTTATACACCTGATGTAACTCAACACTTACATACAGTTTTATATACTTATAGCCAAAATTACGACGCAATACGCTCGTTGAAAAAATATGCTTTACTATATCCCTCGTCAGTAGAGGCGTTGCAGGCATTGCAACAGTATGATGCGTTGGTGTTTGATAGTTATAAATTAAACTATTCTATACCATCGCTCAAAAAATTTGTTACTGAAAACCCTAACAACACTTTATTGCCAATAGCCTATGATAAACTATATACGATGTATGTAACAGGTTGGCAAACGTACAATGGCAGTTTAAAATATGTGTATGAATTACCTAATGCTACCAATGCACCTACCGCTTGGAACGACCTGTTTACAAGCTACGCATACAATTATAACGCGGATAGTATTACTGTGTTTAAACAAAAACATAAGGCCTATAAAGGAACTATTTCTTTAGCCGAAGCCATTGCATTAGCCCAATTAGTACTGTTGCCAATGCAAGATGCAATTACTAAATTGTGGGGTTATAAAAATAGTACGCTTAATGAATGGATAATAACACCACAGTATATTAGTGCAGAATCATTTGCAGAAGGATTTGCAGTAATTGAAACTACGAATGGAAGTAATTACATTAATAAAAAAAACGAAAAAATGTTAAGAGATGATGTGCAAGAGGCTAATGTCTTTAGCCATGGAATGGCAGTAATTACTAGCAATGGCAAAGATGGTGCAATAAACAGATTATTTACCATAGAAATACCTTGTACTTACTTATACTTAGATAATTACAACGGAATATATTTAAAAGCACAAAACCAAGAGGGATTATACGGTACTATAACTAATGGAGAAGAATGGATAATACCTGCCACGCATACTTCATTAGAAAGTTTAAATAAGGAAATTAATTAAATGGGGTAATTTGAACACAACGTTCTTTTAAATAGTGTAATTGGATTTTACCTAAACGAAAAAAACTTGTGCATAGTAAAACTAAACATAGCAAATACACATGCGGCTACTATACGAGCAACTGTTGGGTACAAATGTAGAGCCTCTATAAAAAAACGCATCAAAAAATAATTGCCCACAAACGTAACCATTGCTACCAGTACAAAGCGTGCAAAGTGGGTATTGGTGCGGCTATCCATGGCTTTAAACACGAATAAATTACTCATGTAAAAATTAGTAACCAACCCACACGTAAACGATACTACCAACGATAGCATAGCGGCACGCAAGATTATTGGAGTGTTAAATACGGTAATAATTTTATCGCTTATAAAAAAATGTAGCATTATAAAATATACAGCTACATCAACCGTAAATGCTGTGCCTGCCGCTATTACGTAGCGCACCAACTGCATTTGCAATAAGCGTTGTATAAACAATAACTTAAATACACTTATAATTAATTGGCGTAAAAGTATCATTACATATAGTTGTTTTGCATTAAATACTGTTGCACATAATGTATTGTGCCTTGTTCCAAACTATAAAATGGTTGTAAGTAATTAGCCGTGCGTAGCTTGCTAATGTTGGCTTGCGTGTAGTATTGATATTTTTCTCTTATGTCTATAGGAGTATCTATATACGATATATTAGGTTTGATGTTTAATGCTTTAAACACACTGGTTGCAAGTGTTACAAAACTTTCGGCTTTGCCTGTACCCAAATTATACAGCCCTGATTTTTTGCGATAGTGCATTAAATGGTACAATACATTAACTACATCAAGTACATATACAAAATCTCTCAATTGCCCGCCATCCCTATAATTGGGGTTGTGCGAACGAAATAATTTTGCTTCGCCTGAAGTTTTTATTTGATTGTAAGAGTGCATAATAACCGATGCCATACGCCCCTTATGATATTCGTTTGGACCATATACATTAAAGAATTTTACACCTGCCCAATAGTAAGGTTTGTGTGCTTGTGCAAGCACCCATTCATCTACTTCTTGCTTGCTATCGCCATACGGATTAAGCGGTACAAGTTGGTGTACTTTACTATGGTCATCATCATAGCCATGCTCACCAATCCCATAAGTGGCAGCACTTGAGGCGTATATAATGCCTATGTTGTGTTGGGTACAAAGGGCAAATAATTGTTGTGTATAACTTACATTTAATTCGTGTAATAGCGCGGTGTCAAATTCGGCGGTATTGGTGCGTGCACCAAGGTGTATTACAAAATCTATTTTGGCATAATTGGTTTTAAAATAATCTAAAAATAGGGAGCGCTCTATTAAGGCAACATATTTTTTATCAGCATAATTTTTAATTTTATCCGCGTGTGAAAAATCATCAACCAATAACAAATCTGTATAGCCCTCTTTATTTAGTTTTGCTACCATACAGCTGCCTATAAACCCCGCTGCGCCTGTTACTACAATCATTTTTAGAGTTATTAATTAGCCATTAAATTAATAAAATCATCAAACAAATAACGTGCATCGTGTGTGCCAGCCGAAGCTTCGGGGTGGTATTGTACACAAAGCACTTTTTTGTTTTTGATGCGAATTCCTTCAATAGTATTGTCGTTGAGATTGAGATGTGTTACTTCTACGTTAGCATTATTGGCCACATCAGTAGCATTAACTGCAAAGCCATGATTTTGCGATGTTATTTCGGTTTTGCCTGTTATTAAATTTTTTACGGGGTGGTTTAATCCACGATGTCCGTTGTGCATTTTATATGTACTTATGCCCTGTGTCTGCGCTATAATTTGATGCCCCAAGCATATACCAAATACCGTTTTATTGGCATCTATTAATTTTTTAACCACCGCTACCACTTGCGGCATTGCCGATGGGTCGCCTGGGCCATTACTTATCATATAACCGTCAAACACTTGTGCAGTAAAGGTTTCGTACGAAGTATTCATAGGAAAAATAGTTACATAACAATTGCGCTCTACAAGGCAACGTACTATATTTTGTTTTACACCAAGGTCTAATACTGCTACTTTATAAGTTGCATTAGCGTTACCAGCGTGTATAACTTCCTTTGTACTTACTGTGCTCGATAGCTCTAAACCCTCCATACTAGGCACTTGTGCAAGTATGGCTTTAAGTTCGTCTATAGTTTTATCTTCGCTACTTATAATGGCATTCATTGCGCCTTTATTTCTAATATACAGTACCAACGCACGTGTATCAATGCCTTCAATACCTACAATACCGTTTTTAATAAAACTATCTTGTACGCTTCCATCGGCATCGTTGCGAGAGTAGTAACTGCTATAACTACGACATATTAAGCCTGCTATTTTATTACTATTACTTTCGGTTTCATTGTTATTAGTACCATAGTTACCAATATGTGTATTGGTTTCAATAAGTAACTGACCAGTATAAGATGGGTCGGTAAATACTTCCTGATAGCCTGTCATACCTGTATTAAAGGCAAGTTCGCCAGTAGTTGTTCCTATTTTACCTATGGCTTTACCTGTAAAGTAAGTGCCGTCTTGCAATACTAATGTGGCTTTAGTAGCTATGGTTGTTGGTATCATACGCAGTACGTTTTTTTGTAAGTATTAAATTGTACGAATGTACGCAAATACCTAATTTTATAACTATGCTAGTGCATTTATTTTAAGCATATTTTACACTATTATTCGTAAACAAATAACACCAAATACGTATATACAAACGGTAGGGCTATTAACAAACCATCAAACCTATCTAATATGCCACCATGCCCTGGTAATAATGTTCCTGAATCTTTTACATCAATACTGCGTTTTAGGAGCGACTCTACCAAATCGCCCAATGCACCTGTAGTGCTTATTATCATTGCTATTATTAACCAGTTAGTAAATGTAAGGTGTGTAAAATACTGCGCCTGAATACCCGCAACGCAAAGCGCAAGTACTACTCCGCCAAGTGTACCCTCCCAAGTTTTGTTGGGCGATATACGTTCAAATAATTTTGTTTTGCCAAATTTACGTCCTACTAAATATGCTCCAGTATCATTAGCCCAAAGTATAAAAAAGAAACCTAACAAGTTGGTAGGCACAAATAGCAGGGCATTGGGCAATACTATTAATTGTAATAATGCAAATGGTAACGCCACATATACCACACCCAACAAGGTAATGGCTATGTTGGCAAATGGATATTGATGCTTACGATATAACTCCAAAATAAATATTCCAAATACAATAGGGAGTAATAAAAATAACCATTTGGCTGAAAGTAAATTTTGGGTTTGAAGCCCCACAACACCATACAAAACAATACTTGCAAGCACACCCATAAATGTTTGCGCTTTTAAATTCATGTGCTGCGTAAGTGTGTAAAATTCCATTATACCCAGTAATGTAATAGCTCCAAACAAAATAGAGAATGATAATTTACTAAATAAAATAGCACTTACTACCACCAATACAAAGAAAAAACTAGTGATGGCACGCTGTTGAAAGTTGTTCATTTTTTAAATTTTTTTTTATCTATCGCTAAATTTTTTTACCAATCGCCACCAGCACCACCGCCGCCAAAACTACCCCCACCAAAGCCTCCAAATCCACCGCTGCCGCCACCACCACCAAAACCGCTGCCGCCTAAATTACTTCTGCCCGAACTAAAACTACCCAAAATAAATGGTAATGCTGCGTTGTTTAGCAAGCCTCCTCTGCCATTACCACCGTTATTGCCACGTTTCATAAGTAGTATAACTACAAACACAATTATTAATATAAATATAACAGTTGTAGTACTACTAGGCTTACTATCGTTGCTGAGTTCTGCTTTATATTCGCCCGCCAAGGCTTGTTGCATTACATCTATGCCATTATTCAAGCCTTGGTAATAATTACCCGCCTTAAATTGGGGTATCATATAGCGTTGCTCTATACGTTTTATAATAGCATCGGGCAAGTTACTTTCTACGCCGTAGCCTGTGGCTATAAATACTTTTCGCTCTTGTTTAGATAGCATTATAAGTATTCCGTTGCGCTTTCCTTTTTGTCCTATGCCCCATTTGTTAGCTAGTTTTATGGTATAATCGGAACGTTCATTACCATCTAATGTTTCTATTATGGCTATGGCAATTTGTGTGCTAGTACTGTCGTTGTAGGCTACTAATTTTTGTTCTAAACGTTGTACCTCATCTGCCGATAGTAAGTGCGCATAATCATTTACTAATCGATTAGATTTTTCGGGTAGGGTTTGTGCATAGCTGTATGTGCTTATTAGCAATATACATATACATATATAGATATTTACATATATATTTTTCATTATTCGCCAAAAGATATATCGTTAGTTAATTCGTTGGTGTCATTGTTTTGTATAGGAAAGTAATGGCTAAGTTTTTTTCCTATTTCGGTAACAGCATCAGTTAAGCCTTGTGTATAATTTAACTGTGCAAAGCTACTGCGCAGTTGAGCTATAACATCGTTCCAAAAGTCTTGCCCTACCTTTATGTTTATACTTTCTCCACCTACCACGGCCATTTTTTTAGCGTCAATGGCTACATATACTAACACGCCATTGTTTAGTTCGGTATTATCCATTTTTAATGAATAAAACATCTCTATAGCGCGTTCCATTACGGGTAGTGCGCAGGTATTTTCTATGTGTACTCGTATCTCGCCCGATGTACCTAACTCTGCATTTTTTATAGCATTAACAATAGTTTGCTGTTGGGCTGCTGTAAATAATTGTTGTGGTGTTGTTTGCATTTTTTTTAAAGGTAATGTGTTTAAACTAAACAAGGGAGCATGCTCCCTTGATGTATGAAAAAATTTAAAATTAATTTCCTCTATCGTAATTAATTGTAAGTGTTGGTGTTTTGGCTATACATTGGCAAGTAAGTACATAGCCTTGTTGCACTTCATCTTCGAGTAATGCGTAGTTGGTTATCATATCAGCAGCACCCTCTGTAAGTAATGCACGGCATGTGCAGCAGCTACCGCCTTGGCAAGCATAAGGCGCATCGTAACCTGCATTAAGCACAGCTTCTAGCACGGTTTGGTTAGCGCGCAATTTTATAGTAAATTCATCACCGTCAAGTATTACGGTTACATTAGCATCTACACTTACGTCACTTTTTACAACTGGTGTAACATCTACTGGTGCACTAAAATATTCAATATGTATAGTTTTTTTATCTACGTTTAAATCTTCTAATGTTTCACGCACAGCGTCCATCATAGGCGTTGGACCACATATAAAATATATATTGTTAGCGTTAGTACTAAGTGTATTGTTGCTAAATAATAATTTGTTTTTAGCTTTATCTAATCGGCCACCAAATACAGTATCGGTACTGTTTTCTAATACATTTATAACTTTTAGTTTGTTGTTATTATTAGCTTGTAATGCAGTAAGTTCGGCGTTAAAAACTACACTTTGTTCGTCTCTATTGCCATAAACTAGGGTAAGTGTACTGTTAGGTTCTGTAACCAATACGCTTTTAATAATACTAAGCATAGGTGTAATACCACTTCCGCCTGCAAATAGTACGTAATGTTTGCTATTACTAGCGCTCAATACGCTGTAAAAATTACCCGTTGGAGGCATTACTTCTACCGTATCATTTACTTTAAAAGTATCAATCATATAGTTACTGCCTTTACCACCACCTACACGCTTTACGGCTACACGTATTTCGCCATCATTTACACCGCTACATATACTGTAACTACGGCGCACTTCTTCGCCATTTATGTGTAGTTTAAAGGTAATGTATTGCCCTTGTATAAATTTAAAAAGTGGCGCACTAGCCAAAGGAACATTTATAGCTATAGATATGGTATCTGCTGTTTCGGTACGAATATTAGCTATAGTACAGGTTATGAATTTGCTCATTGTAATTTTTATTTTTTGTTATAAATAGATATTGCAAATATAATTAAGGTATTGATACTTTTTTGTTAAAAAAATACGTTTCTCTCACTTCATTTTTCGCATAAATTATTTTCCTTTTAACAATGCAATAGCCTCGTTAGGATTAGCATTATTAAACACGTAACTACCTGCTACCAATGCTTTAGCACCACTTGCTATAAGTTGTGCTGCATTTTGGTTGGTTACACCGCCATCTATTTCTATTAGGGTAGTGGCTTTGCGAGCTAATATTAAGTTGTGCGCTTCGTGTATCTTACGGTAGGTATCGGTTATAAATTTTTGCCCGCCAAAACCTGGGTTTACACTCATTATAAGCAACACATCTATATCGTTTATTATGCTTTCTAATACATTAATGGGCGTGTGTGGGTTAAGCGCTACGCCTGCCTTTGCGCCACTTTCTTTTATTAGTTGTAGTGTGCGATGTAAGTGTGTACAGGCTTCGTAATGCACTGTAATAATATCAGCCCCCTTGGCTCTAAATTCTGCTATGTATTGGTCGGGGTTTACTATCATTAAATGCACATCAAGTGGTTTAGTGCAATGTTTTTTTACTGCTTCCATAATAGGGAATCCAAACGAGATATTGGGTACAAACACGCCGTCCATTACATCAATATGAAACCAATCGGCGGCTGATGTATTGATGAATTCGCACGCACCTTTAATGTTACCAAAATCGGCAGCTAATAAACTAGGAGATACTATTATGGACATTATAAAATGGTTAAACTGTTAGTTAGTTTTAAAACAAAACGCACGAACTAAATAAAGCTATTTACATTCGTGCATTGCGTTTTTTCTTTTACTGAAAAATGTTATTTATCTAGATCTTCAAAACTAATATTAGACGAATACTCTCCACTGTTTTCAATTGTAGCATCAGGATTCCATTCTTTGCGAGGCTCAAGTGGACCTGAGTTATCTTCTATAAATTGTATAGAATCTTTTAGGGCTTCCATAAATTTTTCAAAGTCTTCACGGTACAAAAATATTTTGTGTTTTTCGTAAGTAAATTTTCCGTCTTCGGTAAAGCGTTTTTTACTTTCAGTAAGTGTTAGGTAATACTGTTCTGCACGAGTGCTTTTTACATCAAAAAAATAAGTGCGTTTGCCCGCTTTTATTGCTTTTGAATACAATTCTTGGTTGTTTCCGTTCTCTTCCATTTGGCGTTGTGTTATACTTTAGTTTTTTAATTCTTTAATACTGCAAGTTTACTAATTTGTTTTATAAACTAGGTGTTTTGCGGTAAATATTATTTTGATAGTAACCTTAACTAAACGTATTTTTGCAAAAACAAATAACACAACTAACCATTATCATGAAACACATTATAACCCTTGCACTTACCGTTATATATACTGTAAGCTTAGGTACTACTGTTAATTACACTGTGCATATACCGCAACCGCATACCCATTATTTGGAGATAGAAGCCATTATTACCAATAATACCAGCGCTACACTTACTATGAAAATGCCTGTGTGGGCTCCAGGTTCGTATCTTGTGCGTGAGTTTGCACGCCACGTAGAAGCTGTAACAGCTACCATTAACGGTATAACTGTTATAGTTAAAAAAACAAACAAAAATACGTGGCAAGTGCCTACCAATGGGGCTAAAGAAATAAAATTTAGCTACAAGGTGTATGCTAACGAGCTAAGTGTGCGTACCTCGTGTGTAAATACCGACCATGCCTATATTAACGGTACATCGGTATTTATGTTTATAGATAAGCAACAAAATATTCCGTACCAAGTAACTATTGATAAACCTACTAATTGGAGCACCATAAGCACCTCATTGCCACTAAAATCGGGCACTACGTATCAAGCTACCAACTACGACCAATTGGTGGATTGTCCTATTGAAATTGGTAATCATACCACGTTTGAATTTACGGCATCAGGTACGCAACACCGTGTGGCATTGTACGGTACAGGCAATTATAGTATAGATTCGCTTAAAAAAGACATGGCAAACATTACTACAGCTGCTACCAATGTAATAGGTGAAAACCCTAATAAAATATACGATTTTATAATACATAATGTAACCATACCAAGTGGCGGACTAGAGCATATGGCAGCTACAACGCTAGAGGTAAACCGCTTTACTTACGCACCTGGCGCTAGTTACAAGCAGTTTTTGGCACTAGTAGCGCACGAGTATTTTCATTTATGGAATGTAAAACGTATACGCCCTATTGCTTTAGGTCCATTTGATTACGAAAACGAAAACTATACTAATTTACTTTGGGTAAGCGAGGGTTTTACCAGTTATTACGAAGAGCGCATAGTGCACCGTGCAGGCTACGAAACCAATACAGAGTATTTGGACTACTTAGCAGGAACTATTGCGGGCGTAGAAAACCAACCTGGCGCACGTGTGCAAAGTGCTAACAACGCCAGTTTTGATGCGTGGATAAAACAATATCGTCCGCACGAAAACAGCAATAACACTACTATATCGTATTATGGCAAAGGAGAAATTATAGCCGCCGCATTAGATTTATTAATAATAAACAACACCAACGCTACCAAAAGTTTAGATGATGTAATGCGTTTGTTGTACAATGAATATTACAAAAAACAAAATCGTGGTTTTACTGATGATGAATTTAAACAAGCCGTTGCAAGCATTGCAAACACTAACGTTGATGCGTTTTTTAACAACTACGTAATAGGTACCGAACGTATAGATTTTAAAACTTACTTAGGGTACGCAGGTTTAGATTTTAAAACCAAACCCAACACTACTACCGCTTACCTTGGTGCCTCGTTGGTTGATGTAGGAGGCAAACTAATGGTGAAAAATGTAATGCGTGGCACAAGTGCGTATGAAGGTGGTGTAAACACTGACGACGAAATTATAGCTATAGATAACTACCGTGTAAACCAAGATAAATTTACTAAATATATAGCCGCCAAAAAACTAAATGATGAAGTTACACTAACCCTATCGCGCGATGATATTGTGCGTACTATAGTTGTTACATTAAAAGGTAATCCGTCGCTTACATACAGTATTGGCGCACTAAGCGAGCAAACCGACAAACAAAAACAAGTACGTAAAAAATGGTTGGGTACAGAGTAATTTGCACTTCTTATCCCATTTAATAACACTCATTATAATTAATAAAAAAAACATGCAAAATTACCACGATTTAATGCGCCACGTTATGGAGCAAGGCGCTACCAAAACCGACCGTACAGGTACTGGCACACGTAGTGTATTTGGTTACCAAATGCGCTATAATTTGCAAAATGGTTTTCCGCTTATTACTACCAAAAAAGTACATACAAAATCTATCATACACGAGTTGTTGTGGTTTTTGAAAGGCGATACCAACATTGCTTATCTTACACAAAATGGAGTAAGTATATGGAACGAATGGGCTGATGCCGATGGCAACTTAGGCCCTGTATATGGCGCACAATGGCGCAGCTGGCAAGGAGCTAACGGTGTTACTATTGACCAAATAACTAACGTTATACAACAAATAAAAACTAACCCCGATTCGCGCCGTTTGATTGTAAGTGCTTGGAACGTTGCTGAGGTAGATAATATGAAACTACCACCTTGCCACGCTTTTTTTCAGTTTTATGTAGCTAACGGCAAGTTAAGTTGTCAACTCTATCAGCGTAGTGCCGATATTTTTTTGGGCGTTCCTTTTAATATAGCTTCGTATGCTTTGCTTACACACATGGTAGCGCAAGTATGTGGTTTGCAAGTGGGCGAGTTTATACACACCTTGGGCGATGCACATATATACAACAACCACCTAGAGCAGGTACAATTACAGCTTTCAAGAGATATTCGCCCTTTGCCACAATTAAAATTAAATCCATTGGTAACTTCTATTTTTGATTTTACTTACGAAGATATTACTATAATAAATTATAACCCACATCCAGCTATTAAAGGGGCTGTAGCGATTTAATGCCAATTATTTAAAAACCAATTACTCATGATTTTTTTACGACTAATACGTGTACCTAATTTACTAATAATATTACTTACTATGCTTGCTATGCGCTATGGTATTATGTACGCAATGCTTGGTATTAATGGTTTTGAGTTGCAATTAAGCACGTTTAATTTTTCGTTGTTGGTAACGGCTACGCTATTTATAGCAGCTGCGGGTTACATTATTAACGATTATTTTGATGTAAAAATAGATACTATAAACAAGCCAAACGATACCCTGATAGGTGTGCAGTTTAAGCGCCGTTGGGCTATGTTGTTGCATACTGTGTTTAACTTAATAGGTATTGCTATGGCATTGTATGTAAGTGTACAAGTGGGTAATTATCGCCTCAGTTTTGTGTATATGCTTGCTGCTACATTACTGTGGTTTTATAGTACAAGTTTCAAAAAACAATTAATAATAGGTAACGTAGTTGTATCTTTTTTAGCAAGCTTAATACCTATGATACCGGGTTTTTTTGAAATGCCATTATTGTATAAAAAATATGCCGAAACATTAAAACAGTATGAAATGAATTTTAACTACATCTCTTATTTTTTGATAGGCTTTGCCGTATTTGCTTTTGCAATATCATTATTACGCGAAATAGTAAAAGACATGGAAGATCAGCAAGGTGATGAGGAGTATGGTTGCGAAACCATGCCCATAGTGTTTGGTACACGCATTACCAATTATATTGCAGCAATTGTACTTACTATTACTATGGGCACAATTGGCTACTTGCAATATTTACAATACATTAGCAATGACAACCTATCTGTATATTACATTACATTATTTGTGCAGTTACCATTGCTAATAGTTTTAATAAAACTGTTACATGCTAATGCTAAAGCGCAGTACAGCATCATTTCCAAATTAATAAAACTAACTATGCTCACAGGTATTATGTACGCCTTTGTTATACACTACGAAATTGTACATCCTGCTCTTCAGCCACAAGCTACAGAGCAAGCACCAAGCGTAAATATTGGAGGTGGATATTAAGCATGAAAATAGGCACAAATAAAAGACTTTGAAAAACTATCAAAGTCTTTTTTTATTTTGTAATCTATGGATTGGATTTATGCAGCATAATAGATGATTTCAATCACTCATAACGCTAATGAATTTACGTAATTGGATATCATTTTTTTTAATACTCAATAATTGGGGAAATTCCTATCCTTTAATTTCGATTCAATTTTTTAAATTAAATAGAAAAATAGAGCCTCCCCAAGTTTATGTGTAACAATTCTATTTTTTTAACTTCAATTGCAAGGGCTTTATATCCGTTTGCTGCAATCGTTCTTAACGCTGCTTTTTTATAAATTTATTTTTCATAATTATTAGGAACTTTTATGTGTTACTTCACTACTGATTCCAAATGCACCGCAATTTTTTTGTGATTCTCAATGTTTTTTTGTTTTTTCAGAAATAACTTTTTTCATTTCTGTTTGTGCAAGATATGTAGTGGTTATTTTTTTTATTGTAAAAATGGTTTGTAAATTGAAACAATATTTACAAACTAAGCAGTTTTATGTTTTACACAATTTAAAAAAAAGTTTAAATGCTACCTACATTTTTCCATTTAGTAGTTATGGGCAGAGTACATTTTATGTTTCTTCAAATTATACAATTCAATTCAAATAAAAAAAGAATGATTTGTATAACTCTTTTCTAAAATTGTGTAATACCTATCCTGTAAGGAAAACCACCTTTGTAATGTAATTCAAAACAAAATTAACCTTTAAACTTAATTATTATTAAAAACAGCGTAATTATTTTGAGCAGTACACTCCCCAACTTCAATGGCGAAGAGGTTGTCATGGGTAAATGAAATTGCTCGTAAACGTTGCGGTGCAAGATTTGAACTAGTAAATTTAAAAGAGTATAACCTTGCGCTTATAGAAGAGCCCATAACTGCATCGCAAGGAAAATATTCAAAGGAGCATACAAAATATGGGCGGTAAAGATTGACTCCTTTAATGCTTTTATTTTTCTAACGCCCGAGTATAACTAAAGCATTCCGTGGACGGTCAAAAAAGCCATTGACTTTTTATAAAAGAATGGAAAAACAAGGCAACTGGTTTTGAAAGCTGCGGAAGAGCCAGTGGATAAAGGAGAGTTGAGCATTTTCGCTTATTAATGGCAGAACTGATGAAAGCCGATATACGCGCGAAGGTAAAGATTTAGTTTCCCACTGATTTTGTAAACTATAGCGAATTTGAGCCCGATATTAGACATGTGCAGTAAGTAAATACCCTAATGAATCAGTTTACAGTATGCATCAATGCTATGAAAACAATTTATAAAAAAAAAAAAATATGGTTAAATATTCCAAAAAAGCTAAAGAAAAAATTGAAAAAGGAAAAACAATAATGATATTAACTAGTAAAGAAAATTAAACAACATGGCAGCAACATTTACGGAAATTATTAACAGCGGCACCCCTACATTGGTTGACTTTTTTGCCGAATGGTGCGGTCCTTGTAAAACAATGAAACCAATATTGGTGGAATTAAAAACTACTGTTGGGAGTACTGCTACGATTTTGAAAATTGACATAGACAAAAATCCGAAATTAGCAAAAGATTATCAAATTCAAGGCGTGCCTACATTAATACTTTTTAAAAACGGTAAAGTTAAATGGAGACAGTCAGGGGTAGTTTCAACAATTCAACTTCAGCAAATTATTCTTCAAAACTTAAATTAAAAAATATAAAATCAACTATTTTGAATACATTATTTATAGCAATAAAACTTACTTGCCGCACCGGCTGTAAAGAAAAAAGCACAAAGAACTACTCGATAATTCGATAAAAAGGGCTGAAATTTTCAATTCTATTTTTTACAATAAGGATTATTCGTAAGAATTAGCTAATAAAATAATGACTAACAAAAACAAAAATCAAACACTTTTAGTTTAAATAATTAAATAAATTATATATGAAAGCACTAGTTTATTATGGCCCATACGATGTAAGAGTTACAGAAGTGCCCGACGCAAAAATTGAAAAGCCAACAGATGTGTTGGTAAAAATAACTTCAACAAATATTTGTGGCTCTGACTTACACATGTATGAAGGTCGCACAGACATGAAAAAAGGAAATATACTTGGTCATGAAAACATGGGTAGGGTTGTTGAGGTAGGTAAAGCCGTAACACAAATTAAAGTAGGAGACATGGTATGCATGCCATTTAATATTGGATGCGGACACTGCCAAAATTGTGAACGCGGTCTTACTGGTTATTGTCTTATTATGAATCCAGGATTTGCTGGTGCAGCTTATGGGTTTGCAGGAATGGGACCATACAGTGGCGGACAGGCAGAATATTTAAGAGTGCCTTATGGTGATTTTAATTGCTTAAAACTTCCTGAAGATGCGATAGAAAAAGAAAACGATTATGTAATGCTGTCTGATA
>JACMRI010000003.1 GCA_014376525.1 Bacteroidia bacterium
TCATGAATAAGTAATTTACTTTTTTTATATTTTAAATTTATCACGAGTTTTTATCTTCTATTGCTTTTTCTTCTAATTTTAAAAAACTAATGTATCCGTAATTTATAATAATCTTGTAATATTAGTAATTACAAGCCTTTCAAGGAGTCTTTCTCCAAAACAACGCTAGTATTTGCTAATTTTTTTCACAAAGGTTAAGTTGAGCGGTGGCTAATGTTATGTTTTTCACACAATTTTTTTTTAATAATATCGAGTTCTTTTAGTGCCTTAAGGCATAATTTGTTTTGAATTTGGAACTAAATTTCCGACGGACATTGGATTTTTTTTTTTAAGATTTTTGGTTACTAGGTTTTATCTTAATTACCTTTCTGAAAATTGAGGAGCACTATAATACTTCGTTAATTTTATTTTTTTTTCCGAAGTTATTTTGTGTGTTCTATATTAGTTACTAATTATAAAATTGCTATATCTCCAATATTTTTATTTCTACCCTGCGGTTAATAAAATGTTCGTCTTCGGAGCATGCGTTTGGAGTTGCACATTTTATTTTGGGGCGTGTAGCGCCATATCCTTTTGTTTTAAGTTTAGCATTAGCAACCCCTTTTTGCTTTATGTAAGTAGCACACGCTGCCGCTCTCCGGTCTGATAGTGTCATGTTTGATGCTGGATTACCACGCATATCCGTATGTGCACTTAGTTCTATTTTTACAGTTGGTTTGCTTACCATGTATTCTGCCAGGCGGTCTAGTATGGCGTAAGATGCTTGTTGTAATTCGGCTTTACCAAGGTCAAACAATATGTCGTCAAAGGTAAATACAGCATTTTTTTTAGCTATTGGTACAAGGTTCATGTTTAGTTTCATAGCACGCAAACTCACCCCTTTTTGTTTAGATGCATCAAACATTGTTTCGCCTATTTCATAACCTTCTTTTTTGGCTACTATGCGGTATTTTTTCTTTTTATCACCCTTAAACTTAAACTTTCCGTTTTTATCGGTGGTTTCAAAACCGATAAGTTTATCGCCATTATATATTTCTACCTCGGCATCGGCTATTGGTTTTTGGGTTAATTGGTCAAGCAACTGCCCTTCAATAAAACTGTTTTTAAGGTTTATTCTAAAGTCATTAGCATCATCAGTACGTGCATCAAAATCTTTTTCAAACGTATCATAATTTTTATTTTGTACTACTATATGGTATTTAAAACGTCCATCTAATGTTAGATTTATTAATCCACTTTTATCAGACGTTTCAAATGCTACAAGCGAATCGCCGATATACACCAACACATCAGTATCTGCTATGGGTTTACCCGTTTCTTCGTCTATTATTGTTGTAGTAATTTCTTTTATGGTATATGTTTTTTTTAGTGTAAGCACCATATCCACATTATCATCGGTATATCGGTTAGTAGCCATATACCCTTCACTACCGTCTTTGTTAAGTATTATTCCAAAATCATCTTTAAATGAATTAACTCCAGCCCCCATATTTACTGGGTTTTTTGTGGCAATTTCAGTTATTTTTGTTTTAAATACATCAGCACCTCCTAAGCCTGGCAAAGTTGTTGATGAAAAATATAACACGGTGTCATTATGCAAAAATGGAAACATTTCATTACCCGTAGTATTTACCTTAGCTCCTGCATTTACAGGCTTTAGCCAATTACCTGCACTAAATTCTGAAATATAAATATCGTATCCGCCATATCCACCAGGCATGTTTGAAGCAAAATACATTACACGCCCATTACTCATTAATGTGGGGTGTGTACAACTGTACTCTATGTTGTTAAATGCTGCCGGTGTAAGCTCTTCCCACACATTATTTATACTTTTGGTAGTAAATATACCTAGTACATTTTTACCCTCAGTACTTATTCCGTTTTTGCCATATGCTGCTTTTGTGCTTAGTTTTTTTGAAGATAAATTTTTAGAAAAATAAAATGTTTTGGAGTTGGCAGTAAATGCAGGCGAACCTATAAATAATTTGCTCGTTACCAACTTATCAAACGGTGCAGTTGCATTTTTTTTGTTAAGTACATCGGTATATACCATTTCGTAGGTTTGTGTGTTTACGCCCTCTTCATTTTTTTTTGGGCGAGCATACACCAAGCCATCTTTATAATACGCTAAGCCAAAACAAAGTCCGTTTATAAGTACATCTTGTGTAGTGTTGGTGCTGTATTCCGATTTGTTTTGTGCGTTTTTTATTGCCCATTTGCACGATTCTTTTAATGGCGCTACACGTTTATCATCTATATTTTCTAATGAATATTCGTTTAGTTTATCCAATGCCTCACGATATTTACTGTTGTTAATATATACAGTGGCTATGTTATACAAGGCTTCGGGCGGAAAGTTTTTTGTACGTATAAGTTCAGTATATGATTTTTCGGCAAGTACATAGTTTTTTTGCAATCGTTCACATTCGGCTATTTTGTATAGCAGTTCGTTAGTTGGCTTGCTATCATACACTTTTTTGTAAAGTTGCTTGGCTTTTATGTATTCGGTTGCCATAAAATATTCGTCACCCTCTTCAATGGTGCGTTGTTGTGCTTGGGCAAACATAGTGCTTGCTAAAAATAAAATACAAGTAATTATTAATTTGGAAATAAAGCACATTTATAAATAGAAAATTAGGTTAGTTGTTACAAAGCTACAAAAAGCAAGCTAACTTTGTGTTTAATCTCATAATAATTATTAGCTTTGTGTACTTTTATAACAACAATGGCAAAATACTTTTATTTATTATTTTTTATAGTTGCCTCAACTTTTGGTGGGTGCAGTAAGTATAGCAAAATACTAAAAAGTAGTAATTATGAACTTAAATATAATTACGCTTGCCAATATTACGAAAAACAAAGTTATAGCAAAGCATTACCTTTACTTGAGGAATTGCTTACCATATTTAAAGGAACTGAAAAAGGTGAAAAAATATATTATTATTATTGCAAAACTAATTACGAACTAGGCGACTATATCCTTGCGGGCTATCATTGTAAAATTTTTGCACGCAACTATCCCAATAATGAACATGCTGAAGAATGTGCTTACCTGCATGCATATTGTTTTTACTTAGATTCGCCCAAATATTCGTTAGACCAAACTAATACATTAGCTGCAATAGAAGAAATGCAAGTTTTTATAAACGAACATCCTAACAGTACACGTGTAGCACAGGCCAACGAAATAATAGATAAACTGCGTTATAAAATAGCTACCAAACAATATGAAGCAGCTCGCCATTATTACTTTGTAGAAAATTATAAAGCCGCAATTGTAGCTTTTGAAAATGTAATTAAAGATAATCCATCAACGCCATACCGAGAAAAAACAATGGTAGCGATAATAAAATCGTACTACTTATTGGCCGAACAAAGTATTGATTTAAAAAAAGCTGAACGATACCAACTTTCAATAGATAATTATTATAAATTTGTAGACGCATTCCCAATTAGTGAACAATTAAAAGAGTGCGAAAGCATATATAATAAGTGTGTTAAACAAAAACAAAAATCCCAACAAATATGAGCCACAACAGAACAAACGCAGAAACAAGTACAATAACTCGCGACTTGAAAGATTTTGACCAAGAAACAGGAAATGTGTACGAGTCAATATCAATAATGAGCAAACGTGCTAACCAAATTTCGGCAGAATTAAAAGAAGAAATTAATGGTAAACTTGCCGATTTCGTATCTACTACCGATAATTTAGATGAGGTATTTGAAAACCGTGAGCAGATAGAAATATCTAAGTATTACGAAAAAATGCCTAAAGCTACACTAATAGCTATTAGCGAGTTTCAGGCAGACGAAGTGTATTTTAAAAATCCAAGTAAAGAAGTATAGTTTTTTAAGTAAATACTTTATATAAAAAAGCACTACTGTTATAAAACAGTAGTGCTTTTTTGTAATATTTATTACACCTAATTATTTAACAGTCCATTTATTGAATTTAATCCCGGTTTGTTATTCTCAAAAATGTAAGGATTATGTTTAAGTTGTTTTATTTCTTTCATAGTCAAAAATAATACTGCTTTATTATTCTATTTAGGGCTATATATACGCTCCGCATAAGGTATAATATCCAATTTGTTTAGGCTTACTTTTTTTGTTTTGTGTGTACTGTACATTTTCATTTGATCGTTGTAGTGCTTGCTACTAGGGTTGTTTGATGCTCCAAATGGCATTTGTGTTTCAAATAGGTTGCCAGTTTTTTTGTTAAATTTAACTAACATCGTAAATGTATCTCCTTTATCAACTTGATATTTGCCCTTTTCTATTTTTTTGCAATACGATGGTGATATTTGGTCGGGAGCACCTGGCATTGGTAATTCATAATCGCTATTAGTGCGTTTTACTACTTGTACTTGCCCTAAGGTAGGAGTAATGGTACCAAAGTTTTTTAACAAGTCTTTTTTACTTTCCCTAATACTTTGTACTATTTGTTCTTCAGTAAAAACAAAGCCAATTTCCATTTCGTTGTAAAAAGCATTTATAAGTTTTCCTACACGACCAAAAGTGTGAACTAATATTGCCATATTTCTGTTTTCAACATTAGAAACATAATTCCAATTATTTATTACGTCTAATGCATCTTTTATGTCAGGATATTTGTTTACATCTAATTTTTTTACGGCTATCAAACTTTTTTTAATACCATTTTCCCATTGCGGATAGGTATTGTCAAACTTAATTGCTCTAAAATCGTCAAACGAATGTTTTTCCTTGGCGTCTATTAATTCGCGTAAGCGGTGGTCGCGTCCGTTAGGTCTGTTCCACTGCCATGCAGCATTAGTTGGGAATTTTGTGCTATCAATATTTTCAGCATCGCAGGTGTTTCGCCATGGAGTGTTGTTAGTGTTATACACAAAGCCACACGAAGGATTGATTTTTGTAGGCATATCTTCAAATGGAATAAATTTATCCCATAGTGTTTTAGAAGTGTTACCAGGTACAACTTTTTGCCAATTATAAGCTGTGTCTCTTATAGGGATTAAGCCACTAAAAAAATGTGCTATATTATTATCAGCATCAGCATACACAAAGTTAAATAAAGGTACACCACGTATTTTCATTGCTGTTTTAAATTCGTCTAGGTTTTTAGCATGGCTCATATTAAACCATTGTTCGGCAGCACGTATATTGCCCATTACATTATAGCGTATGCCAAACACACCATGTTTGGTACGAATAGCTGGTCCGTACTTACACCATAATAATTCTTTTTTAACTTTTATTTTAAAGCCTTTCAGTTTTACATTCATAGTGGCTTTGCTACGCTCAAATGGAATGTATTTACCATCAAACATATATTCGTTAGGGTTTTTAGGATTTAATTCCATACGGTACGCATCAGTATAATCGGGCCAGTTAAAGGTAACACCCCAAGCCAACTTATCGCTAGCGCCCATTGCAGGACCTATCATCATAGGAAAAAATGAACCATGAAAATTCCACCCCTCTTCGCTGCATACATGCGCTTCCCACCAACTTACCATACTTTCTAGGTGTACATGTGGGTTTATTGCCAACATAGTGCTACCATCAGTACTACGATTTGCCGCCAATGCAAACGAATTAGAACCCCTACCTGCATTGTGTATATAATTATCGGCTTCGTTTTTCATACAGGCTTGTAGCATGTCAGAGGCATCAACCATACCTGTAATAATGGTGTAAAAGCCTATTATCATATCTTTGCCTGTAACAGGAAAAGTACCTTTTAATAAAATTTCGTTTGGATGACTATTTGCATAGGTGTTCATGCCTGCGGCATAGCTATCTAATAATAATCTAAATTTTGGAGTGAGTTGTTTGTCGTACTCTTCGTTTACTGTTTGTTCGGCACGTACAAATTGACTGTAATAATCAACCCCAGCACCTTTTTTACCTTTTATTAAACCTAATTTGTGGCGTGCCATTGCTAATGCTTTTTGTATGTTGGTAAAATCATCTTCGCAGTGTGCATATGCCAAACCATACACTACATCGGCATCTGTTTTACCAAATATATGTGGTACTCCAAATGTATCTCGCACTATACTTACATTAGCATTAAGTTGTGCATACGTATAATTGGTAGCTATTACTAACAAGAGGACTAAAATTTTTTTCATTTGTATTTTTTTTGGTTGATTATATTATTTCAGGTTTATATATTTAAATTGTATTAAACAATAACGCCCCTTACAAAATAAATGTAATGGGCGTTATTGTTTTTATGAGGTCCCGTCCAGGTTCGAACTGGAGTAGCAGCTTTTGCAGAGCTGAGCCTAACCACTCGGCCACAGGACCTAATTTTTTTTTGTTAGCACAAATGTATGAACCTTATTGGTTTATACAAAATTATTATTGAGTAATTATTTGTGTTATTTGTTGCTTGTTGGTAACGTATGCAAATACGCCAAATAATAATGAACTAAACATTAAATCGCCCGCCATGGAATTAATAAAAAATGGTATAGCTGCGGTATAACATGCTGTTAAACCTTCCATATTCATTGGATAGCCTACCATTCCGCTTAACCATACTGCTAAGTTAGTTGCTAAGAAAAATAATATACTTGCAGCAAGACTTCCAGCTAATATTGTTTTTGCTTTGTTGTGTTGTACAAACATTCCTAATACTACAATAAGTGCGTAGCATATATATTGTACGTACCAGCCATCGTAAAACGGATTAAAAGGCATGTTGTACAACAAACCATTTACCAAGGTATCGCTTAATAATAAGACGCCTAATGGCAATAAAAATTTAAGTAATCGGTTGCTAATAACCGAACCTCCAAATAATGCTATAGCGGCTACTGGTGCTACGTTGTGTGGGTGTGGTAATAAACGAAATGCGCTTGCTACTATTAAAACTATTACAGCTATGGTTAATTTGTTTTTCATGCTTTTTTTAAATTTTAGTGTGATGTGGATTTTGTACAAATGTAAAATTTAAGTACTTAATTGCCTAACCAATTTACACCTTTTTTTAACAAAGCTAATGTGGCTAATTCTTCAGTACCCAATGTGCTGTTGGCATCGTATTCCCAGCTTACGTGCTTAGGTAAGCTCATTAATATAGATTCTATACGTCCGTCTGTTTCTAAACCAAATTTAGTACCACGATCATATACTAGGTTAAACTCTACGTATCGACCACGGCGAAGAAGTTGGAAGCGTTTTTGTTCGGCGGTATAATTTTTAGTTTTGTTTTTGTTTACCAATTGTGTGTAAGTGGGTAAAAATGTGTTACCTATATTTTGCCAAAACTCCATTATGTTGTGTATAGTGTGTGTTTCATTTGCCCAAAGTTTATCAAAGAATATTCCGCCTATGCCACGAGTTTCGTTGCGGTGTTTTATGTAAAAATAATCATCGGCCCAGTTTTTATAATTATTGTAAGTTTCGGCTGATAATTTATCGCACACGTTTTTGAGTTGATTATGAAAGTAATTAGCGTCATCATGCATTACATAGTGCGGTGTTAAATCTATGCCACCCCCAAACCAATAAGCACCATTATTGGTTTCAAAGTAGCGTATGTTCATGTGTATAATGGGCACTAATGGGCTTTGTGGGTGTATAACTATGCTTATACCAGTAGCCAAAAAATGTGTTGATGCAGGCATTTGTGGAAAGTGCTCTTGTATTTCTTTTTGCAAAAAAGGGGGTATTTCACCATTTATGGCGGAGAAATTTACGCCACCTTTTTCAAACACTGCGCCATCGGCTAGCACTCGTGTTTGTCCGCCACCACCAGCAGGACGTTGCCAATCATCATGTCTAAATTTTGTAGAACCATCTACCATTTCCAAACCATTACAAATAGTGGTTTGAAGATTTTTTAAGTATGTTATTATAAGTTGTGCTTGCGCTGAATATTCCATTGTGTAAAATAATTGCAATTATGGTTCTACTATTAATTTAAGTTCATTGTAGCCCACAAGATACAAACCAAAGTTTTCGTAGCCATTGTTTGCGCCTACACTTCTCATTATATATTTGTTGCCAACACCCTCATATTGGGTATCAAACAAGTTATTTATATTTTGATAGGTACTATAATTTCTTGCCAACCAACAACCCAAATCGTAGCCATTCATACTGTATTTAGACGGTTCACTTTTGTATTTGTTTTTATATTCGGTTACAAAATTTTGAGTTTTGGGTAAAGTGTAATCGGTGTAGGTATTGCTTACAGCTCTAAATTTTAGTTGCTGCAGCGTTTCGTAATCTATGTTTTCAAAACCCAAGTACGTGTCGCCACACAGGAGTTGTATGTCGTATATTTTGGCTAATGTTTTAAGTTTATTTACCACTTCATTAGCTACTGATTGTTCGGTTATGGCCAATATAATTTTGTTAGGCTTAGTGCTTGATAATTGACTTTGCAAATATTTTAAGCCTTGTTTTTTATAATTTACCGTACGAACGCTATCCCCTTGCAATTGCACGTTTTTGTTAAAATAATTAATAGCCGTTTTTTGTTTTGCACCATCAAAATACACACTTATAATACGTTGGGTGGGAGCATTATTTGTAATATAATTTGCCAAGTATTCAAACTGTGTTTGGGTACTTGCCATAGTTTTATATGCTTTGGCATTGCCTACTAATACCTTATTGTTAGGCGATACTGGAGATATGTATAGTTTGTTTTTTTCTGCACAATATTCGCTAGTTATAAGTGCGGTAGAGGTATAAAACGGGCCTATTACTACATTGGCGTTTTTAAGTTCTTTTTTACTCAATACGTCCAAAGTTTTTAGGCTATCATTTTCTACATCATAAACATTAAGGTTTACGGTTACACACTTGCTTTTAAGTGTATCTACACTCATCATAAAACCATTATAAAACTCTAGTGCCACCATTGCCTTACCACTAAATATTTTAGATTTTAAAGACACCGAATCGTTAAATGAATTGCTAAACAAGGGTAGGAGCAAGGCTATATTTATTTGATTATCGTTAGTTATTCCCTCATCGTATTTGGGAGCAGTTTTAGTTGGTATAGGGTCAAATGTTACTGTAGGTTCGTTGGTGCTAATTGTTTCGGTAGTTGCAACTTTAGCAGGAGTAATTTCGGTAGTTGTTTTATTTGCAGTTACACTTTTGGCACTTACTATTACTTGGTCGCCCTCTTTTATTGAGTTATCTTTAAGTGTGGCGTTTAATTTTAAAATATCATCAACGGTAGTATTATATAATTTTGAAATACTGTATAATGTTTGCGATTTTTCTACCGTGTGTATTGTACCATTAGTAGTTGCAATAGGAGAGGAGTATAGTATAGGTTTGTAATTATTGGAAGTGCTTTCGGGCTTAGTGGTGGTGGTTATTTTGGTGTAGGGTATTTTAAGCACTACACCCAATTTTAAACCATCTATCAATTTAGGGTTTTCAAGTACAATATCGTTTTTATCCACCTCATACAGTTTAGATATTCCATATAATGTTTGTCCTTTTTCAACGGTGTGCATATAGTATTTTTTACCATCAACGGTTTGTGTTGTTGTAGTTTTTGTTTGCGCAACGCAACTGTATTGCGCAGTGCACAACATAATAAATATAACTATTTGTAAGGCTGTATATATTGTTTTCATTTGTAAATAGTTATTTATTTTATTCCTAGTTTATCTAAGGCTTTGGCGTAGCGTTGTGCATTTTTTTCGTGTTCGGTGTAGCTTACCGTAAAATTATGAAAACCCGAAAAATCTTCTTTAGCACAAAAATAAATATAATTATGCGGTTCGGCATTTAATACTGCGTCTATTGCATTGGCACTGGCCACACATATTGGCCCAGGGGGCAAACCTTCGTGTTGGTAGGTATTGTAGGGCGAATTATCATTAAGCATATTATATGTAACACGGTTTATATTAAAATCGCCTTTGGCAAATATTACTGTAGGGTCGGCCTGTAGTTTCATAGGTTTACGCAAGCGATTAAGGTATACGCCTGCTATACGTGGTCGTTCGGCTTTTTGCACTTGCTGTTCTTGTTGTACAATACTTGCTAATATTGCAACTTCGGGTTTGGTAAGGTTTTGTATTTCGGCTTTGTGTATGCGCTCCTTGGTCCAAAACTCTTGGTGGGCTTGTTTCATTTTTTTCATAAATGTTTTAGCATCTATAGCCCAAGTATTGTACTGGTAATCTTGCGGAATTATTTTGGTGAGTATTTGTTCGGTAGTTATTTTAAAATTATTCATACAATACTCATCATCGTTTAACAAGTTTAGCAGTTCGGTACTATCTGCTTCTATGTACTTGCTTACACGGCTTGCTAGTTGCTCTTTGGTGCGTATGTTGTTTATTTCAACAGTTACTTTTTCTTGTAAACCTGCTTTAAGAATATTTACCAACTCTTTGTTGCTCATGTTTTTTTTTATGAAATATTTGCCAGGCGTTACTTTATTTTTGTAACCTTTTAGTTCTGCTATGTGGTCAAAACTTACTACGTCTAACAATATATTTTTGTCTTTCAGTTCTTGCAATACATCAGCATAAGTAGCATCGTGTTTTATATATATGTAACGAGTTTTGCGTTCGGCGGTATTAATATTGGGCTTTAGTGCACTGGTATAGTACATATATGCCATGTAGCCACCGCCTATTAGTACTAATAAAAAAAGTGCTTTCAAAACTTTACTTATAAACGTTGAACCTTTTGTTTTTTTTGTTGATTTGGGTGCTGATTTTTTTGCCATTGCTAAATGCTAACGTGAGGAAGTAGTAATATATTTAAGTTCATTGGGTTGTTATAATAATGGTAAATATACTTGTTTTACGTTAAATTTGCTTTAAACCACAAAGGTTTTTAAAACCCTTATTGTTTAGTTGAGCATTATTATAAATTTACTCCATTGCCCCACAACATTACGCCCACTAAAATTAATTTTAGTGGGCGTAATGTATATAGTTAAGTGTATTATTTAAACTGCTTTTGTTGATTTTAATTTTTCTTGTATCCACTCGGTTGTAACTGAGTTAGGGCGCTCAATGGGCGAACCTAATGCTCTGTCCCATATTAAGCTAGACAATACACCTAACGCACGAGATACACCAAATAGCACGGTGTAAAAATCGTACTCGTGCATACCAAAGTGCGATAATAATACACCTGAGTGTGCATCAACGTTAGGCCAAGGATTTTTAATTTTACCTGTGCTTTCTAGTATTGGTGGAGCTACTTTGTATATCATTTGCACCAATTCTATTAAATCATCAGTTTTACCTTGCGATTTAATGTATCGGTTGTAAAAATCTTGTTGCGCAGTAAAACGAGGGTCGGTCTTGCGCAATACTGCGTGTCCGTAGCCTGGTACTACTTTTCCTTCTACTAATGTTTTTTGTATAAATGCAGCAACTTCTTGTTCGGTAGGTAGTTTGTTGCCCAATTCTTTCATCATATCTTGCAACCAAAACAATACTTCCTGATTAGCCAAACCGTGCAACGGACCTGCCAAACCATTCATACCTGCTGCAAATGCCAAATAGGGGTCGCTAAGTGCCGAGCCTACTAAGTGTGTAGTATGTGCTGATACGTTTCCACCTTCGTGGTCGGCGTGTATGGTTAAATACAAACGTAGTAAGCGTGTCATATCAAACTCCTCAAACCCAAGCATGTGTGCTAAGTTAGCTGCCCAGTCTAATTTTGCATTAGGTTCAATATGAACATTGTTTTTATATTTTTTACGGTATATATAAGCTGCAATACGTGGTAAACGTGCAATAAGGTTCATCGAATCTTCATATACATAGTCCCAATATTCTTTTTTGTTAACACCTTTAGCATATGCTTTTGCAAATTCACTTTCTGTTTGCATAGCCATAACTGCCGATACAAATAAAGTCATAGGATGGGCGTGCGCAGGCATTTTTTCTAACACGTCAAACACGTGCTTAGGTACGTTGCTACGGCGTGCCCATTCGTTGCTTATACTGTGTACATCGTCATAGTTAGGTAATTCGCCTGTAAGCATAAGGTAAAATATACCTTCGGGTAATGGTTCTGTACCGCCAGGTGCTTTAGGCAATTTCTCACGCAATTCGGGGATACTGTAGCCACGAAAACGAATACCTTCAATAGCATCTAACTTAGAGGTTTCCGACACCATACCAATCATACCCTTCATACCTTGGTATACCTGTGCTACCGTGTATTCGCCTAATACTACATCGCCACTTTCTTTTATTATTTGTTTTACTTCGGCTTGCATTGGCACTGCTACCGAAACGAATTTTTCTTTTAAACGATCCATTTTTTTGTTAGCGTATTATGTTGTTTTGTAAGTGTAAATTTTCGTTAAATGTAGTTATTGTTACAATACCAACAAGTGTATACGTTTATTTTTTTCACATAATATTACATTTATTTATTTTGCTAAAACACTACTAAATAATACCCCCTCTTTAAGAGCATATGTACTTAGTTGCATGTGTTCAAAATTGTATTCATCAATAATGTATTCGGTACAAAGTGCTGCTAATACTATCATTTCGGCACGGAGGGCAAGCATACCATTAATAGCTAGGCGTTGGGCGTAAGTGCTAGTATATAATGTAGTAAATAATTGTTTTAAGTCAGCAATATCAAAAGTGTAATTGGTTTGTGTTGGGGTAAGTATAGGTTGGTATTGTGCCAATAAGAGCATATCGGCAAAGGTATCAAAGCTGCCACTTGAGCCTATAAGTGTAGTAGGTTGGTGTAGGTGTATTGCTTCGGTAAGTGTTGTTAATTGTTCTTTTAAGTACTGTAGTATAGTTTCTTTTTGATTAGATGTAAGTATTTCTTGCGGTTCAAATTTTGCCAAAAGTCTAGCTATACCAATATTGTAGCTTTGTTTCCAAAGTACTGCGGTGCTGTTACAAATAATAAATTCGGTACTACCACCACCAATATCCATAATAAGTGTATTGCTTGTAATAGGCATATTTACAGCCTTGCGTACGCCTTGATATATGTATTCGGCTTCTTGCAAACCATCTATAACTTGTATATCTATATTTGTTGTTGCTTTTACCGCTTTACAAAACTCAGTGCAATTAGTGGCTGTGCGTACAGCCGATGTTGCAAAAGCATTAATACTAGTTACCTTATATTCTTTACATTTTAGTACAAAATACTGTAATGCTTTTATGGCTCTGTGTTGTGCTTCGGAGTTTATTATGTTTTGCCCAATGGTGCTTTTGCCTAGCTGCACCGCTTGTTTGGTGGTGTGTACAATGGTTGTGTTGTGCTCGCTTACAGTGGCTATAAGGAGGTTAAATGTATTTGTACCTAAATCAATAATAGCTATGTTTTGAGGCATAATAATTAGTTTATAATTTGCGTGTTAAGTATAGTCCGTCTCTTAAGGGTAACATTATTTTTTCTGTTCTATTGTCGTTGTTTACGTAGGTATTAAATTCCATAATTGCTTGCGTATCTTTATCGGGCGTGGTATTGGTTACTCTCCCTTTCCATAGTACGTTGTCTATAATTATTAACGCACCTTTGCGGCAATGTGTAACACTCCAATCATAATATAATTTATTGTTTTTTTTGTCAGCATCTATAAACACAAAATCAAATGTGTGGGTAAGTGTAGGCAATATATCTATTGCATTTCCAACACGTAAGTCTATTTGCGAAGCGTAATTACTTTGGTTAAAATACTGTTGTGCTCGTTCGGCTATTTCGTCGTTTTTTTCTAGTGTAATCAACTTTCCATTGTTCGCCAAAGCTTGCGCCATGCACAAGGTAGCATAGCCTGTATATGTGCCAAATTCCAGCACAAATTCCGCATTAATCAAGCTACACAACATACTTAATAGCTGTCCTTGCACTGTACCCGACAGCATGTGCGGTTGCAATACCTCCAAGTAGGTTTCTCGTTCTATACGATGCAATAAATCGTGTACAAGCGTTGTGTGTAAAGCGCAGTAGTGGTCTATGGCGCTAGTTGTTATCTCCATTGTGGGTAGGCGTAAATACTAGTTGTGTAAAGTTGTGTTGGTTAAATATTTGGTTGGCTACGTGCATTAAGTCTGAGGCTGTTATTTTATCTATTTCCAACAATGATTCGTTTACCGTAATAACTCTATTGTTCATTAATTGCGATTTGCCTATGCCAAACAAGTTGCTAATGCCACTATCGAGCCCTAAACTTATTTGTCCGCTTAGTTGGTTTTTAGCTTCACGCAATTTAAGTTCGCTTAGTTTGGTGGTGGTAAACGAGTTTAATATTTTCCATACTGCGCTGTTTACTTTGTCGTGGTTGGCTTCGTCGCAACCGTAGTATATACTAAATTGACCCGAGTTTTTGTACGATGTGTAATTGCTACTAATGTCGTACACCCACGCATTTTTTTCGCGTATGTGCATATTTAATGCGGCGTTCATAGCAGGACCACCTATAATATTATTTAATAGCATAAACGCCAAACGTTCCTTTTGCTTGTGTGCATAAGCAGGCACCCCAAGTAGGCAATGCAGTTGCGATATATCTTTGGCTACCGTTACATTTTTGGGTGTGTAACTAGGCTTTGATAATTTGGGTTTGGCAGTAGCTTGTGGTATGTTGCATTGTTCCAAATATTTATTTAAAATAATTACTTGCTCAGCCATAGGCAATGGGCTTACGCTCACTATTATTACGTTTGCCGAGTTGTAATGCTGTTGTACAAATGCTTGCAAATCGTTGGTGGTAAAATTGGCAATACTGTCTTTAGTCCCCAAAATAGGGTGTGCCAAAGGGTGTTTTCCATAAAACAATTCGTCGTAATCGTCCATTACTTGTTCGGCAGGCGAATCTTGGTAGGAGTTTATTTCTTCGTAAATAACACTTTTTTCCTTTTCTATTTCTGCTTGCGGAAACAAAGAGTTAAAGGTAATGTCTATCAACAAATCGGCAGCACGGTCGTAGTATTCGTTTCTAAACGAAGCGTGGTAGCAGGTTTCTTCCTTGCTGGTATATGCGTTAAGTTCTCCGCCTACAGCATCTAATCGGTTAATAATATGGAAGCTTTTGCGCTTGGCTGTACCCTTAAATATGCAATGCTCTATAAGGTGTGCAAGCCCGTGTTGGTGTGCTTGTTCAAAACCCGAACCACAATCAATCATTATACCTAAGTGAGAGTTAAGTTGATGCCACTCTTTGCTCACCAATATTATGTTGTGATGAAGAACTGCGGTTGATATTTTTTCGTTATACATAGTGTAAATATTAGTAGTGAGATGATAGACTCTTTTTTTGTTAAAATTTATAACTGTATCCAAGTCTTATTACTTGGGTTTCGTAGTAGTCGTTGCTGGTATAATTAAAACCCTGACCGTTTATTTCTTTTTTTATAATCATTGTATTTAACAAATCGGTAGCGTTACAAAACAACTCACCTTTACCTTTTTGAATTGATTTTTTAAGTCCAAAATCTAACGAAAAACGTGCTTTTATTTTTCCCTGTGGAATAATATCAGGGGCTAAATAAACGCCTGTTAATTGCGCATTAACGTTTTTAGGAAAATGAAAAGTATTATTCAATTTTATATTACCCGAAAACAGTTCTTGTGCAGTTGCCGAAAATAGGTGTGTTGTAGGATATTTGTTTTCAACAGTAAAAGCATCTATCTTATTTTTATATCCATTTAGGTTTACATTAAATGAATACAATTTAGAAACATCTTGTGCTAATACAATTTCTAATCCTGTATTGTAACTTTTATTTACATTTTGAAAAGTAGCATAAATTAAATTACTTCCTGCTACCGTACTCGAAATTCGTGTAATGGTTCCATCAGCAAATCTATGATAAATGGCATTGTATAAACTACCATTTTTCCAATTTTTTTTGTAACCCAATTCTACCGAATTGGTAAATTGTGGACGCAATGCAGGGTTGCCAACCTTAATAATTTCCGCATCATCGTATTTAGGAAAAATACGAATATCTACTTCGTTAGGTCTGTCCACTCTTCGGGTGTAGAACGCCGAAAATTTGTTGTTATCGTTAATTTTATATGCCAAGCGTACGTTTGGAAACGGTTGTGTGTAATTGTAACCATTGCTTTTATACACACTATGGCTTGGATTAACATCGTATTGTATTTTTACATATTCAACTCTTAAACCTAATTCAGCTTCCCATTTTTTGTTTTCAAAAATATAGTTTCCGTAAGCCGCAGGAATTAACTCTTTGTAAGTAGCCCAACCTCCAGCATTGATATCTAATATGGAGTTTGCACCAGGTATAAACTGCATATTTGTTGGAATGTTTCGGTTACGAAGTTTTATACCCGTTTCAATTCGTCCGTATTTTAATGGTTTAGTGTAGTCTATATTAAAATCATATACTTGCTCGTCCGACAATAGTTTAAATGCGTCCGTTCCTGTTGATGTTGGTAAGTAGTTATCATAAAAATATTTTTCATCTTCTCTATGAAGAGTATAATTAAAACCCACGTTTAACAAATGTCCCGCCTCTTTAAATTTGTGCTGATAGTTGGCTGTTCCCATTATTGTAGTTTTTAACTCATCTTCCAAAAACTGCCAAAGTCGTTTACGTTGTGTAAAATCAGTATTAAAAAAAGGTTGGTCGCCATTATCAATTATTTTCTCGCTCCCAAATAGCCCCGAAATTGTTAATGAATTTTGTTCGTTTATTGTGTAATCAATGCCCGATTTTAAAGTAGTAAAATGTGTATTTCTATTCCGTTTTAGTTGAGAATTTATTACGTCGCCATTATCATAATTTCGAGTTACAAACTCATTTTTGTTTAGTGTTTCAGTATATAAATAATCACCCTGAAAAAAAACATTGATTTTATTTTTTCTATAATTGAGCGAAACGCTAGGGTTAATTTTTGGTGTAAAAGTATATTGTGGTCTTATGGTTGGCAGGTTTTTTTTGCGCACCCATAGTGAACCTACACCTGTTGTAAAACCAACCTTTCCGTTAAAACCATCTTTTTTATTTTTTTTGTAAATAATGTTTATGATTCCTGCATTACCATTTGCATCATATTTTGCAGAGGGGTTGTTTATTATTTCAATTTTTTCGATAGCCGATGCAGGGATATTATCTAAACCAGTTTGATTTCCAAAACCTGTTATTGCAGTTTGTTTACCATCAATTAGTACAGTTACTTTATCGTTGCCTCGCAATTGTACCTTACCATCTTGCACAGTTACGCTCGGTAAGTTTTGCATAGCTTGTAATACAGAACCTCCACTTTGGCTGATGTTATCTGTTAACGAAAATGTTTTTTTATCCATTCTCTCGCTTATTTCATCCGTTTTTGCAATTATTACAACCTCTTTTAGAGCGGTTAATTTTTCTTCTATCTCTATTGTTTTCACATCTAAATACTCAGTAAGATTACCTACAAATAATGCCTGCTTTTTTGTAGTATAACCAATGTAAGAAATTTCTAAATAGTAGTTGCCCGATTTTATTTTTGATAACATAAACCGCCCTTCTTCGTTGGTAACAGTACCACTTAGAAAAGCACTGTCTCTTTCGGTTTTCAAAATTATATTTACAAAAGGTAGAATAGCTTTTGTGTTTCCATCTTTTACAATTCCCGAAATAGTAACTGTATTGTTTTGTGCATTTGATATTGCAGAAAATAATAATAATAATATAATTATACTAATGAATGTTTTTGTTTGCATTTAATTGCGCTTTGTTATTATGTGGTAACTCCCAACAAAGGGTTGAA
>JACMRI010000043.1 GCA_014376525.1 Bacteroidia bacterium
ACTACCAACACCTACTATATCTCCATTAGTTAATTCTTGTATATCGTATATGTAGTTATCTGAAGTAACATCTTGCACAGGTGTAGTTATTGCATGGTACCAACGCCACCATTTTAAGTTGCCTAGGCTATCGGTACGCATTATCCAACCCTTATAGGCACTGGTTACAACTTGTTTCCCACCCGCCATTAGTATATCGCCATTAGCACATTCTTTTATAGTTGTGGTAGCTAAAGCATATTCTTTTACTCCATATTCCTTATGCCACTTTACAGTGCCGTTAGTATTTAGTTTGCTAATAGATGGACGCTCCCATGTAGTGCTAAAATTAACAATACTATCCGTTACGGTATGCCCTAGTATATATCCACCTTGTTTAGATGTTACTAATCCTGATACTATTCTACCCGTTACGTTGTAATATTTTTTCCATACTAGGTTTAGGTTACTATCTAGCTTCATTACAAAATACAATGCCGTAAATGTTTGTAACTCGCTACCACTTAATATATAGCCTTTATTTTCGGTAGTATCTACATCCGTAATACTTAGGTATTTACAGTTAGTATTATATAATTTGGTTTGTAACAGTACTCCATTAGTATCTATTACTTGTACCATGGGCTTATATATTCCTTGGTGTCCATTACTACAGGTACTATCTGTACTACCTATAAACAGCATTCTGTCTTTATGCGTAGTACTGGGTACTATAGCTTGTATTAGTGCATAATAGGCGGTATCTCCTATAAATGTTGTATGCAAGGTGTCACCTTGCGTATTCATTTTATAAAATGGACTTTGTATAGTATTGTAAAAACCACCAGCTCCACTTAAATAAAGTTTGTTACCCATTTTTACAATTGGAACATTATTAAAATATGTACCTGTTTTTACACTATATTTTTGAGTTATTATAGTATCTCCATCTAATGTTAGGCGTCCTAAAAATGCGTCATGTGAGTCTAGTAAATTAACAGACAAATATATCGTGTCGTTAAAAACTAAAAAACTTCCAGTGGAATTATTTTGATTAAAATAGTTTAACCTCTTACTAAAATATTGTGCTTTGCCATGTGTAACACATAACAAAACGAGCACAAACGTAGTTAGTGCTCGAGTGTATAGCGTACTCATTAGTTTAGTTTTATAAGTTTGGTATAGTAGTTAAAGTTTGTACCTCCTTTAACACGTACTATGTATAATCCATTAGCCAAACTGCTTGTATTTACAAGTGTTATGCTACTATTGCTTACTGGTTGTTGTGTATTCATAGCGCAAATAATTTATTAGTTTATCAATAATAATTATTATTTTGATAAATAGCAAATTTTAATTGATGAGCAACAGTAACCATTAACAAGCAAACTTATCAATTAGTTGTTTATTTTAGTCCTTATCGTTTTTTATGTTTGCATGTAATTAAAACATAACAAACATTATGAGTTAAGACGCTTACGTTCTATTATAAATTTTAGCATTCAAATCAAAACCTATAAGTATAATAAGGCAGTTAAATTCTAGCCAAAGCATTACTACCATTAGTGTTCCTATACTGCCATATACCTTATTGTATGTGCCAAAATTATTTACATAATAACTAAACAGCACTGATGCTACTATAGATAGTACCGTTGCCAATATCGCCCCTGGACTTATTAAATCGTACTTTTTGGAGTTTACTGGCCCAAAGTAATAGAGTAGTGATATTGCCATAAACAACAACAAAAGCACCACACTCCATTTGCCAAATGTGAGTAGTATAATTTCTAGCGAACCGCTTATTAATAAGCCTCTACCTATCATATAATTGAGCGCTACTTCGCTAAATATAATGAGCAATGATGCGGTAAGTAGCAATACCGATAACACAATAAATAAAAATATAGATACAAGTCTTTCCTTAATAAAACTCCGTGTTTCGGCAGCGTGCATAGATTGATTAAAGGCTTCCATAAGCGCAGTAATACCATTGGTTGAAAAATAAAGTGTTACCAAAAAACCAAACGACAACAAACCATTGTGCTGATTGCTTACCAAATCATTTATGGTTTCTACCCCCGACTCGTAAGCATTGGTGGGTAGTACGGCTTTCATTTCATTGAGTAACTGTTGGTGCAATTCTGCAATGGACAAGTAAGGTATTAAAGAAAATAAAAATATAATAGCAGGAAATATTGCCAAAAAAAACTTAAACGCCACCGCCGATGAACGTGTGGTAATGGAACTTTTACCCATTTCTACAAAAAAGAAATAACCTACTTCGTACAAAGTAAGTCCTTCAAACCCAGGTAATGCTATGGCTTTGGCATTTTCTATTGTTTTTGTTACAATAGGCCTGTTTAATATTTTATCTCTAAATGTAGGTTTTGCCATTAGTAGTTTATTTTAACAAATCTGGACGACGAGCCTGTGTGCGTTGCAAGGCTTGCTCGTGGCGCCAATCGGCTATTTTTATGGGGTGTCCGCTTAGTAGTACTTCGGGTATTTGGTGCCCCATGTAGTTGGCGGGTCTTGTGTATACAGGTGGCGAAAGTAAATTGTCTTGAAAGCTGTCGCTCAATGCTGATGTTTCGTCATTTAACACTCCTGGCATTACACGTATTATGGCATCGGCAACTACGCAAGCAGCTAGCTCTCCGCCCGTAAGCACATAATCTCCTATGGAGAGTTCTTTGGTTACGAATAATTCTCTTGCACGTTCGTCTATACCTTTGTAATGTCCGCACAGTAATATTATGTTTTTGTAACTAGAAAAACGATTAGCTGTAGGTTGGTTAAATACTTCGCCGTCAGGTGTTAAGAAAATAATTTCGTCGTAAGTACGTTGGGCTTTTAATGCGTTAATGCATGCTGCAATCGGCTCAATACTCATTACCATTCCTGCGCCACCACCAAATGGATAGTCATCTACTTTTTTGTGTTTATTGGCACTGTAATCTCGTAAGTTTATTACGTTAATAGTGGCTAATTGCTTGGCTTGTGCGCGTTTCATTATACTGTGTTCAAAATAGTTTTGAACCATATCTGGAAATAATGTTATGATATCAATGTGCATTATACCTCTACAAATTTTTTCATAAATGGTGCACTTATTATACTGGTTAGCATTGCCATTATTACCAATGCTACAAATATTTCTTGCGATATTAAGCCTGCATTAAGTGCAAGTGTAGCCAATATTATTTCCATAGCTCCACGAGCATTTAAACCAAAACCTACTGCAATTGCATTGTTTTTACTTAAACCCGCCATACGTGCGCCAAGTCCTGCACCTACTACCTTACCTACACAAGCTATGCCGAATATTATAAGTACAATAGGTAGGTTGAAATGGTCAATAAAATTTACTTTTAACCCTATGGCAACAAAAAATAATGGTGCAAATATATTGGTAACAAACTGATGAATAATTTCGCGTGCTTGTTCTTTTAAATGCACACTATCGCCAAAGGCTATACCCATAATAAACGCCCCAAGTATGGCATGCACGCCTATAAGCTCAGTAAACGCTGCTGCCATAAAACACAAGCCTAAACAAAATGAAAGAACACCACCTGGCCACGATATTTTATTTTGCATCCATGGTAAGGCACGGTCTATAAGACGTTTGCCAATGGTAAGCATAAATAAACCAAAGCCTATAATTAAACTCATGGTATAACCTACATTTATGCTGTGTCCGCCTTGCCCCATAAGGCCTAATATGAGCGAGAATATGAGCCAACCCACCAAATCATCAAGCATGGCACTGGCAATAATAATCATACCTATGTTGGTTTTAAGTAAGTTCATATCCATAAGAATACGAGCAATAACAGGCAATGCAGATATAGACATGGCAGTACCCATAAACAAAGACAGTAGTAAACGATGCTTATCATCGTTGTAATGAAACACCTCAGGGAAAAACCAAGTAATGCCAAAGCCTAATGCAAACGGAATAATCATACCTGTTACACCTGTAACAATGGCTACTTTACCCTGTTTTATTACCATTGGTAACTGTACCTCCATACCTGCTACAAACAATAACATAACTACCGATATGGTGGTAATGCCTTGCATGGCAATGGGTATGGGACCTGTAAGCGGGAATAAATTAAAAGAAACGGAAGGTGCAATTTTGCCCAATAAAGTAGGTCCTAATAATATGCCAACGAGTAATTCGCCCATTACCATTGGAAATTTTATTTTACGGCACATTTCGGAAACTATACGCGAAAACAACAGCATAATACTTATGGCGGCCAAAAAAAATATAATATCGTTATGTTTCAAAGTAATGAATAATTAAAAAAGTGTGAAATTTTAGTTATGCGAGCGTGAGTGCACTATTAATAAATTGCAGGGCAAATCGGCAAGTACATGTTCTATATCGTGGGTAAATATGCGGTCTAAAATACCCAGTTTTTTATCGGGCGAATTAAGCACTAACAAATTAGCTTTTTTGGTTTTAGCAAAATTAGCTATCGCAAAGCCTGGCTTACCATTTACTGTACGCGATGCCATACGTATGGTTTCGCACTCATATTTTGTACAAAGCTCTTTTAACTCTGCAATATCATCACTTATTAATTCTTGTTTTATTTGCTTTACTTCGGGTATACTGTTGCCATCGGCCGTACTTAGTGCCAATGTAGGGTGGTGTACTTCGTTTACCAAATAAATATCTGTTTTGTGTTGATGTTGTGCAAAATAAATAGCCGTTTCTAAGGTGTATTTGCTTTTAGGATTATCATCATGGTTAACCACCATTTTGGTAAAAAAAGTGGGTGTTTCTTGTGGCTGAGTAAGAAGTAAAACAGAGCATTTAGCCTTACGGCAAAGCTTACGAGCAATAGAACCGATATAAAACTGCATCATATTTTCTTTGCTTAATGCTCCAATCAAAAGCAAATCTACCGCTTGTGTTTTGCAACTAATCATAATTTGTTCTACCACATCGCCTGTTTGCCAAAGCATAGTAAAATCAGTTAATGATAAATTAATTTCAGCACAATATACTTCTAATTGCGTTTGTTTTTCGCTGGTTTTTTCGCCTACATGTATAAGTACTAATTTACTTTTAAAAGAGCGTTTAAAAAATTGCGCTTCAGCTAATATATTTTTACATCGTGGCGAAAAAGCTATTGCTGTAGCAATGGTTTCAAACGGAAACGATGATTTTCTTTTTAGGTGTGAGAATGACATTTTTTTGAAATTAAAATTATAAAACGAATGTAGTAAATGTATTGTATTTTGGTTGAAATTAATTGAATTTAAATCTTGAAAGACTATTTACAACAACTCTTCGCTACTTTTTTTAATAATAGTTATATAAACTTCTAGTGGCAAATCGTTGGGGTCAGTGCCAAATGGATCTTCTATTTCTTCGGCGATGGTTTCTAAACTTGCTAGTACATAAAAAATAAATACACCCACTATAACACCCGAGTAACTTAGGTTAAAAGCTAATGCAAAAGGCAATGACATAACATAAAAAAATATAAATTTTTTTATAAACGTGCTATATATATAAGGTATGGGAGTGTTGTGGATACGTTCGCACATACCTGTATAATCCATTAAGAGTTGTAAGTCGTTATTTATTACTAAAAACTGAACATCATTAATACTATTGCTTTTGTGTAGTTCTACTATTTCTTTGTATAAGTAGTTGGTAATATGCAATGGCTCATGTACATTTTGAACAGTTTTTTTTTCTTTTCGCAAATGTGTTTTTAGTGCTTCAGCAAAATCAACTAAAAGCTTATTTAATTTTATAATAGTAGCTTTATCATTAATCAGATTGTTAAATTTTACATACAAATTACGAGATGTATTTATGAGCGAACCCCATACCTTACGCCCTTCCCACCAACGGTCGTAGGCAGTATTGGTTCTAAATACTAATAGCATAGATATTACAAATCCCATAAGCGAATGTATAATCGTAAGTTTTTCGCAATATGGACGTAGCTCTTCAGGCAAAAATTCTTTTAATAAATAAATGACAAGCATACTGTAAAGCGTTATAAACGCCAAAATAGGTGAAAGTTTAAGTAAGGTATCAACTTTCTTCATTTTAAATATAAAAAAAGACCAGTCTTTGGGGTTATATGTTATCAATACTGTTGCGGGTTTTTAGGTTTGGTCAAATATAAGCAGGTAAGTCTCAATTACGAATTTAAAATTATGAATTACAAGTAAATAGTATTTTAATAAACTGTTACATTTTTTTAAAACAGTGAATATGAGTTTAATTTAGATTAATTTTTAATTAGAAAACTGAGCTATCTATTTAGATTTAAGGCATACATTTGTTTATATAAAAAAATGAAAAACATTCTATTACATACATTATTAGGCTTGTTTGTATTTACAAGCACACCACTTGCTCAACTAAGCAAGTTACCTGTATTAATAGCACATTATACAGAACATCAAAATGAAAACAAACAACTTTCTTTTATTGATTTTGTAAAACTACATTACAACAATACCAACTGCGGGCAGGAAGACAAACATCACGAACAACTACCGTTTAAAAAAATAACTCCATTAGCCAATTGTACCATTGTAGCGCCTCATAGCGTAGCTTTTGAACAAAAGTTTACCTATACACCACAAACATTAAAAGTAACATTTCGTTACCTAAATTTTGTGCCAGATAATGCAATTCGCATATTAATACAGCCCCCAAAAATTTACTAAAGCATTTTTATGTTAGTAATACTAGTAG